>JAHKKQ010000152.1 GCA_020027805.1 Candidatus Dadabacteria bacterium | reverse complement strand
GCCTGCACGACATGGGCGACCCAGTGGGCGCTTCGGCGCACGTGCTGAAGTCGCTCTCGAAGGACGGCGCGTGGATGATAGTCGAGCCTTTTGCGAACGACAATCTCGAAGACAACCTGAACCCCGTCGGAAGGGCTTATTTCGGGGCGTCCACATTCATCTGCACCCCGGCGTCGCTCTCGCAGGAGGTAGGCGCGGCTTTAGGCGCCCAGGCCGGGGAAGCGCGGCTCAGGGAAGTCGTAACGAAGGGCGGTTTCTCCAGCTTCAAGAGGGCGACGGAGACCCCGTTCAACCTCATATTCGAAGCGCGGCCGTAATCAAAAAACTTATCAACAAACTTCCCTCCCCCCTTATTAATAAGGGGGGAGGGTGCGGGTGGGGGATTTACATTACATTACACTCCAATCAATCCAGAAATTCTTTCTCTTTTTTCCCGGCATTACAGAATTTGCGGCGGGTGAGCACCCGCAGGCGTACGAACTCCAAGTTCCTCCTCTGCGCCGTCAACAAAAGAAGCCCAGCCCGTTCGTCCTGAGCAGGAGCCTGTCCTGAGCGAAGTCGAAGGATCGAAGGACGCATATCACCCTCCTCTCTCCCCCTCTTCCCCTCCTCATATTATCAATTACACTATTGTCTCATGCAGGATAAATTCGACCCCGTTAAGCGTTTCAACGAAAGGGCGGCCGTTTACGACGCGGATATCCTCAAGATAATCCCCGGATACGAGGCGCTCCATACGAACGCGCTCCACCTGCTCGAAACCTCGCTGCCCGAGGACGCGTTCCTGCTTATTGCGGGTGTAGGCACGGGGAACGAGACCGTAGCCGCGGCGCTCAGGAACCCCGGCTGGCGCGTGACCGGGTTCGACATCGCGGAGAACATGATAAAGACGGCCTCGGAAAAGATTAAGAGGCACAGCCTCGGGGACAGGGTCGAGCTGATACAAGGCACCATCGACGACGTGCTCCAGGACCCGTTCGACGCGGCTACCGCCCTGCTGATAATGCACTTCATACCATACGCTGAGAAGCTCGATTTCCTGAGGGGGGTAAATTCCAGGCTCAGGCCGGACGGCATACTCATAACGGCCGACATCACGTGCGACAGGGAATCTTACGAATTCGAAACGTTCGCGACGGCCTGGGAGAATTACATGCTCACGACGAGAGAGAAGAAGGACGCGGACGAGACGCTGGGGCACACGCGCCACGACCTCGACATACTTTCGCACGAAGAAACTCTTGATCTGCTCGCAAGGGCGGAGTTCACTAACCCTCGCCTCTTCTGGAAATCGCTCCTCTTCAGCGCCTATGTTTCGGAAAAGGCGGATATATAAAATGGCGGGCACACACGTAGTGTGTTTTTACGATTCTTCCGCAGCTCCACTGTCCGGCCTAACCTGTCATTGCGAGCACAGCGCGGCAATCTCATGTAAAAGCGAGATCGCCACGGTCGTGGTATTCATCCGGCATGGCGCAAAGATAACTTTCTTCAGTGCAATCAGCCAAGGGCGACCGGTTCTTACACTTGCTCAGAACCGTTCCTCGCGATGACAGAAAAAGGGCTGGGGTGGAATTGAAAGAATTTAGCCTTAATATGAGATTTTTAGCAAATTATGTACAGTCTTTTCATAGAACACACTACGTGTGCAATTCAATTCCCACTCAAAACTCATACCCCAGCAATTCTATCTCCGGGCTGAAGAGCTTCCCGACCGCCTCCCTCCAGGCGGGGGTATAGACTTCCCTGTAGGGCCGCCGGTCCTGCCTGTAGTGCGATTTCTCCGTCGCCCCGAGCGAGCCCCCGAACGGCACGCCGAGCATCCCGAACACGTCGGCCAGCTCCTCGTTCAGGTTCTCGTACCTGAGCACCCGGTCGACGATTATTTTGCCATCGGGGCCCGTGTACTTCGTATAGTTGTACGGGAGGTCGGCGACTTCCAGGTATTTCTCGAACGATATATTCTCGTCGTATTTCTTGTAGCGCTGCCTCACGAAATGATAGTGGGATAACGCCTTGTCCCACGGGTTCCTCTCGACGGTGAATTTGAAGTAGCTGTCCCATATTTCGCGCGGAATCCTGTCCCTCACCTCGCGCGCCTTGATGTGGCTCTGGAATTTCTTGAGCGTGAAGAAGCGCCCGAGGGTCCTGAGCGCCTGGGGGAGGTTCTTCCTCCCGGCGAGCTCGGGCAGCGGGTTGAAGAGCCCCCTGAAATTACGGGGCGTGTACGGCTGCTCCGGCCTGTCTATCGGCGAGAGTATATCCCTCTCACCGCACAGGTGCGAGAGGTATATCTGTATGCTCGACCCCGCGGTCTTGCGCGTCTTTATGAATATGAACTTGTACTTATGGGAAAGTACCATATATCGCCCATGGAAATTCTACCACGGGGAAGTACGCGGGCAAACCGGCGTCTACCGTTCCGGGCTTGCGGCCTTACGGCTGTCCCCGCCCTGACTCAGCTGCTGTAGACCCTGCCCCTGTCCCGTATCTTAAGCGCGTTCGGCTTTCCGTTCCCCGATGACGCGAGGGCCGCGTCGTACGAGGAATGCAGGTTCACGAACGAGAGCACGTCCCCCGGGCCCAATTCGTTCGAGCACCAGAGCATGTCGCTCCCCGAATAACCGGATACCTCCTCGGGCTCTATGTGGAGCTTCCTCGGAGACTGGTTCCTGAAGGCCTCGGCCTTTTTCCTCTCGGAAAACACGGCAGTGAGGATCCTGTTGGAGAACCTGTCGATGTGAAGGACACAGTAGAACGTCACCGTGCCGCGCCCCTTGCGGGCCTTTTGCGCAGGATCGCCCGCGCTCGGCGTGTATTTTTTTATCTCTATCATATCGGATAGGATAGCTGAAGACTGTTAAGGACGTATTAAGCACGGATTATTTTTCGGGTAATTTCGTATTATGTAGATACAGCTTTTATCGATGCGCCGATACGCGTTTTGTCTTTCCCTCAGCATTGACAGAGCTGACGGCGGTGGGCCAGCGCCCGCAGTCAACGCGCCTCGCTCCAGCAAAGGTTTTTGTTTTGCCGACATTACAGAATTTGCGTATAGAAAATAGAATATTGAGGCGTGAAAATCTTTCAGGGGTGTGGGAAGAATTGAAAGATTTTAGCCTTAATATGATATTTTTAGCAAATTATGTAGTCGGATGATTTTTGCTTCTTTTCATCAAGGAAAAGAAGAATTAAAAAAAACAGCCTTTCACCTTTCTTTTGTCTTTTCGAAAGACCACACTACGTGTGTATCGCGGCTGGAAGCCGTTCCTCTCCTGCATTTCATGGGTTTCATCGTGCGGCCTATGGCAGCCTTAGAATATACTCTGCGCAAAAATCCCCGCCCTCCTGCCCCCTCTTCCCGCTCCACGGCGGATGGTTATTTACACAAATTGCTGTAAAATATTCTTTTTTGTATACCGGACGGGCGGCAAAACCATATATGGACATTAAAACATCGCTTCATACACCCTTCGCCATATTCGGCTGGAAGGCCGGCCCCCCCGCCACGGCGGAGGACCGGCACAAAAAGGGGAACGCCCTCTCCGTGCACCGCGATTTCCCGGGCGCGCTCATGGCGTACGAGAAAGCCATAAAGCTCAGGCCCGATTACTATTCGGCGTGGATAGGGAAAGGGAACGTGCTCGCCTCCATGGATAAATACGCCGAGGCCCTCGCCGCCTACGACGAGGCGCTTAAACTCAAGCCCGAGCACCTGAAGGCGGTCGAAGGCAACGGCTTTATCCCCTACTACATGCTGAAGCACGCCGAATCCGGGGAATCCGCCGAGAAACAGGACAAGTTCGAATTCGATTTCCACATGGCGTGGATAGGAAAGGGCAACATCCTCACTGCGCTCGGGAGGCACACGGAAGCTGCGTCGGCATACGGGGAGGCGGTCAAGGTCGAGCCCGGGTCACACGCGGCCTGGATTGGGCAAGGTGACGCGCTCTATACGGCGGGCATGCACGAGGGCGCGGTGGATTCATACGACAGGGCGAACGCTCTCGACCCGGAATTTCATCATTCCTGGAGGAGGAAAGGGAAGGCGCTCTCCATGCTCGGCAACTACTACGCCGCGATCGAGGCTTTCGACCGCGCGATAAGCATCAAACCCGACTACGAAAACGACTGGTACAGCAGGGGCCTCGCATTCGCGGAGCTCGGCAAGCACACGGACGCCATTGAGGCCTACGACAGGGCGCTCAGGCTGAACCCGGCTTACGCGGACGCCCTCTACGAGAAGGGGCGTTCTCTCTCGGCGCTGGGCAGACTCGTGGACGCCGTAGCCCTATACGACGAGGCCGCGAAAGCAAAACCCTCACGCACGGAAGCTTTGATAGAGAAAGGCAGGACTCTCGCCTCGCTCGGCAGGTACGACGAAGCGTTCGACTCCTTCGACAAGGCTATCAAGATAAACCCTTACTCGCACACCGCCTGGATAAGCAAGGGAGACTCGCTCGCCGGCCTCGGAAAATTCGGAGACGCCGCGAACGCTTTCGAGCTCGCGCTGAAATTGAAACCGGACGACCCCGTCCCGTTCCTGAGGAAGGGGGACGCGTATTCCGGGATGGAAAAATACGAAGACGCATTGAAATCATACGAAGAGGCGCTCGCGCTTGAGCCGGGCGACCCGGACGCGCTCACGAGAAAAGGGGACGCGCTCAACGGCGCCGGGAATTACGGAGAGGCCGCTCAGGCGTTCGGCCGGGCTATCGCCATAATGCCCGGGCACACGGACGCGTGGAGAGGAGAGGGAGACTCGCTCCTCGGGCAGGGGAAGCTCGAGGATGCGCTCAAGTCCTACGGCAGGGCGATACAGCTCGACCGCGCCTGCTTCCGCTCATGGACGGGAAAGGGAGACGCGCTCTCCGGAATGGGGCTGCATATGGACGCCGCCGCGGCATACGACCGCGCCATCGAGGCGGGCCCCGGATACGGGCCGGCGCGGCGCGGGAAAGGGTACGCACTCTTAAGGGCGGGACATCCCGGTGAAGCGCTCGTGTCGTTCGACCACGCTGTAAGGCTCGACCCCGCGTCCGAGCCCGCGTGGGGAGGGAGGGCGGAAGCTCTCACGGAGTTGGGTGATTACTCGTCCGCGGCGGAGTCATACGCACGGGCATCGTTCTTAAATTCAGGCAGCGCTGCCCACCTCACCGGAATGGGCGAGGCTCTTATAGCCGCCGG
>JAHKKQ010000033.1 GCA_020027805.1 Candidatus Dadabacteria bacterium | reverse complement strand
AATGACGCATCTCGTTCTTGAGAAAAAAGAGGATGAGGCTCGCAAAGTGGGGACTTTCTTCGCCGAGGTGGGTTTGCCTGTGCACCTAGCTCAAATATCGCTCGACCCTTCGCACGATACGGGAACACTCCGTAAGATCGCCCGTGCCTCTGTTGACTTACCGTTCATTCACAACGAACCCTTCGACGTTTCGGAGGGCATGATGCTGGGTGCTATGCTGGAAGCAGACGGGCTGGGTTTAGAGATTATTAACTCTCTTGGGGACGCCGCGTACGCCGCCTTGCATGGCAAGTAATTGCGGTCGCCTTTAATTACCCCAGGCTTTCTTAAAGACTCTATATCCTGGGAATTGGATATGTTTTTATGTGTTAAAGCACTAAATATCGTCGGATCGATCCCCTTTGCAACCAATTCATAACCATGGTAATGTAAACCTCATTGATGGCAGCTGATCCGAAGTTTTCACACCCTAAATACCTCCTTATCCCCGTTATTGCTACGTTTTTTATACTCTTTTCTGTTTCCCGGGACGAATCGGGAAGTATTGAATTCGTGAACGTACCCTGCTCGAGCGCCATCATAATCGCCAAGGACTTCGGAACGTCCTCGCTTTCGACCGGACAGAGCGCCCCTGAAAAGCAGTCGATTCTCAGCCTCGGACAGACCGCCATATTCAGTAAAAACAGTCAGCTCCCCGTACTTAACAGCGATAATCCTTTTTCACATAAACCCGAAATAGATTTCCTTCGTATCCATGAAGAGAGAGTAAAGTACGATTTAATCATCTCAAGCAACACCAACCGTTCCCCTCCTTCAAGCATTTCTTAATCACGCATCATTATTTCACGTAAAGAAATCAGGCAGCGGCGGGATTCTGTCTCTCCACTGCCGAAGCTTCATACATAAAGGAGGATTCCCATGTCGAACATGACATATAAACTTATATTCCTGAATTTTATATTAGCTGTGGTTCTGGCATCCGCAGGAACGCTACAGGCATTCGCGCACGAAGACCACGCGCACCCGGGCGGTCTCCATTTCTCGCATCCCCTCATCACGGAGTCGCCTTCGCCCGATACGAAAATCAGGCTCGACTACTTTTTCCTCAACGTCGACGGGGAGGTCGAGGACGAGGAGCTGGGCGAGGAGGGGGAAGGGCCGTCTAAATTCAAGGAGAGCACAATAAACCTCGAGCTCGAGTATGCGTTTACGAGGAACATAAGCATCGAGGCCGACATACCCTACACGTTCATCAACCCCGACGAGGGCAAGGACGTGAACCACTTCAACAACATAGAGATTGGAGTCAAGCTCGCGACGTTCATTCTCGAGGAATACGGGATCCTTCTCGGCGGGGGGCTCGAGTTCGGCCTGCCGACCGGGGACGACGAAAAAGGCATAGGGAGCGACAATATATTCGAGATCGAGCCTTTCCTGTCGTTCGGCTGGAAATACAAGATACTCGAGGTAGTTTCATTCCTCCACATCGGTTTCCCGGTGAACCAGAAGGGGGATCAGAACGAGGGTGACGAGCTCGGTTACAACCTCTCGACGCTCGTGCACGCGACTGAGTGGCTCGAGGTCCTGCTCGAGTTCGACGGAGAGACCGTGCTGAATGGCGAGGAGGAAGGGGAATCAGTCCTCAACATCGACCCGGGGGTTAAATTCAAGCCGTTTAAGAGCAAGGATCTTCAGGTAGTCTTCGGCGCCGGTTTCCCGGTCACGAATGACGAGGAATTCGAGTACAGGCTGATAGCGTCTGTCTTTTACCATTTCCCGTATAAATAAGGTCATAGTGATATACTTGATAAGATCGGGAGGCCGGGGATATAACACCCGGCTTCCCGAGGTAATGATTGGAAGAACATCGACAAGAAAAGGAGATTAAAATGAAAAAGTATCTTTTATCACTTGCGGTTTTATTTGTTTTGACCGGTTTGTCGTTCGCGGAGAGCAAGGTCGTGGTTGAAGGCGCATGGGTGGGCGAAGTGCCCCCGTCGTCCCCCGTGGCGGCGGCTTACATGACCATCAAGAATGAAGGCAATGCCGACGACAAGCTACTCAGCGTTACGAGCAGCATTTCAGGAAGCACGATGATACATCAGACCGTGATCGACGAGCAGAGCGTCGCGAGGATGGAGATGGTCGATGCGCTCGTTATTCCCGCTGGGAAGAGTGTCGTGCTCAAGCCGGGCGGCACTCACATCATGCTCATGGACCTGAAAGAGCCCGTTACCGGAAAGGAAAAGATAGAGCTCGACCTCAAGTTCGAGAACGCGGGGGATATTAAAATCGAAGCCCCTGTCAAGAAGCTAAGCGATTTATGAGATCGTGATAGGGAAGCTCGACCATAATCTAAATCAGCTTCGGGATAATATCATTGTATTAGAATCGGCCAATCGGTGATCCGTGTGGCCGATTCTAAATGACTTTCCGGAGCCGGGGATCAGATCTAAGATTGCTCCACGGCGCGCCGGATATTTTCAAACTCTTCATCGAGCGACTTACACTGCGTCTCGAATACCTCATCCGACACTTGCGGTGATTGTACCGCTGTGAAGATCAGGACGGACGTATTATCTGGAAGACCGGCGACGCGTACCGGCCAGCAGGCTGCCTGTTTTTTGACTGGTCCGCCGAACATATCGAGCACACCCGACTTCCTATCGGCGTCGATCCAGAAGTAGACTTCTCCGTCCGGGGTCGTCACCTTGTAGTCATTGCCGACTTTCTTTAATGTCCTGCAGAATCCGGTCGCCCATTTCGGAAGATTCTCAATGTTCGAGAGATAGTCGAATACCTTTTCTTTCGGGGCGTTGAAGGTAACGGTTTTTGTTCTGTTATTCATCAGAACCTCCTTTTGTATTGTGTGTTAAATGAGTATACTGACATACTACTGACACCATTATGTCAGCAGCTTCACATTACTTTAAGAAGGATATGAGACGCTCGGATCGCTTGTTTCAGATAGTTAATTACTTACAGGGCCGCAGGCTTGCCGTTACCGCCCGGCAAATAGCTGATGAGCTCGATGTATGCGCGCGCACCGTATATCGCGATATGCGTGATCTTGTGCTCTCGGGCGTGCCTATTCGCGCTGAGGCCGGAGTTGGTTATATGATAGACAGGAACTACCATCTTCCGCCGCTTGTGTTTGATGTCGAAGAGATAGAGACGCTCGTACTCGGCGCTGCTATGGTAGGGAGCTGGAGCGATGATCAAATGGCGGCTACGGCACGGAGGGCGCTCGATAAAATTAAAACGGCCCTGCCCGAGAGACAACGCGCAATGATAGGCGAGACAGCGCTTTTCGTTCCGGACAGCTCGCGGAAGATTCCCTGGAGCGTCGATTTCAGCGCAATCCGGCGCGCCGTGCGCGGCAAAAATAAGCTGGCGCTCAAGTATACAAACGAGAGGGGTGAAAGTACGGAGCGTATTATACGCCCCCTGGCCATGGCGTTTTTCGTGCCGGTCTGGCTTTTGCTTGGCTGGTGCGAGCTGCGGAATGATTTTAGGAATTTCCGACTCGACCGGATGGAATCTATGGAGGTTCTCGATGAGCGCTTTCGAGACGAGCGCGGAAAAACCTTAAACGATTATCTAAAACAAATCGGTCATAAGGCGAAGAGGAAGAAGTAATCTGAATTCACCCCCCCCGCTTTTCGATTCATTTAGAGTCAGTCGGTTTATTCGTGTAATACGGCCTTGTGCTATACTCAATCGATACGAATATAGAAGTAACGGAGGCCTACCATGGCGACTTCACGTAGTATTAAGCGCGGCGAAGCATGGCCCGCTCTCCCGCTTGAGGAGTGGAAGGACGCGTATGCGACGCTCCACATGTGGACTCAGATAGTCGGCAAGATCAGGTTCGCCCAGACCCCCTGGGTCAACCACTCGTGGCATGTAGCGCTCTATGTGACGAGCCGCGGGCTCACGACCTCGCCCATTCCCTATGGTGAACAGACATTCGAGTTGGGTTTCGATTTTATAGACCACAGGCTCGTGATAGAGACGAGCGGCGGAGATGTTCGTTTTATCGAATTACGTCCGCGCCCGGTCGCCGATTTTTACAGTGAGGTTATGTCCGTGCTCCGCAGCCTCGGTCTCGACATACGCATTCATACGCTGCCGAATGAGGTCGCTGATCCTATACCGTTCGAGAAGGACAGGCAGCACGCTTCTTACGACCCTGACTATGCCAACCGTTTCTGGCGCATACTCGTCCAGACGGACCGCGTGTTCAAGGAGTTCCGCGCGCGGTTCATCGGAAAGTGCAGCCCCGTGCATTTCTTCTGGGGGAGCTTCGACATGGCGGTGACGCGGTTCTCAGGACGGACCGCCCCTCCGCATCCGGGCGGCGTACCGCACCTCCCCGACGTAGTTGCGCGGGAGGCCTACTCCCACGAGGTAAGCAGCTGCGGGTTCTGGCCGGGAGGGGGCCCCTTGCCGTATCCTGTCTTCTACTCATATGCATACCCCGCGCCCGAAGGGTTTAAAGACGCCCCCGTGAAACCGCCTGGCGCTTTCTACAGCACGGACCTCGGGGAGTTCATCCTTCCATACGACGAGGTAAGAAAGGCCGGACAGCCCGGCGAAATGCTTCTCGATTTCCTCCAGAGCACATACGAGGCTGCCGCGAATCTCGCGAAGTGGGACCGCCCTGCGCTCGAGCGCGACAGGCTCCCGTAATCAGCAGTCTGAAGCTCTATTTGGGCGGCAACGTCAGCACAAATTCTATAGCAAAACTGCAAAAGCGTTCAAGACTCTTGTCTTTGGTAATCCCATCGGGTCCTATAATCGCCCAGCCTTTCATGACTTTGCCCGTGATGTCCATGGGTTTGACATGTGGCTCCATCATTATTTTTTCAGCGGTATCCTCACCGATACGCACTATCACGTTGTCTTTATGGATGCCAACACACATATTGCCGTTCAGCATATAGCAGATGCCGCCGAACATCCTCTTTTCTCTCATGCCGGAGCGACTGGCGATAATCTTAGCCAGCCTCTCCGCCAGTGCCTTATCGTAAGCCACATCAAGCCGATTCTTTCATGCCGTTTTTTGTGAAGGGGGCTGTGTCGTAGAAGAGTTCGGATTTCAGGATTTTACCGCCTTCGAATGTCATGACTTCACACATTGAAACCGTTTCCTGAAACGGCTGCGTGAATGCCACATCAAAGACTTTCACAACAGTATTGCCATCCTGAATATAACGCACATTTTTGTCTGTGCACATAAATGGCATATTCTCCATAAACGTGACACACTCCTCAGGGCCGTTCATTTCCATCATCGGTCCCTTGAAGTGATAGTCCGTATGCAATGTGGAGCGTAGGGCTGCACTATCCTTCTTGTGAAACGCCGCGCTATTGCGAATAGCTACATCGATTAAGTTAGACATAATTACCTCCTTAGGGATGGGATTATTGTTATAACACATTTCGTCTTATTCATTTTATTTTTCCTTGTTTAGCAATTTGGAGGAGACGTTTATCCAGTTTATCAAACGTGCCGCTCCAACCCTGAGAGTGAAGTTCACAAACTTCCCTGCTTGCAAAGCGTTCATGTTTTAGAAGGATTTCCGTACCCCCTGCTATTTCCAGAAATTCGACCGTTACGAGGGTCTCTATGCCGGCATCGGGCATGGGCGGCTCCCAGATCCAGGTAAAGACCAGTTTTTCGGGCCGCAGTATGGTTTGATAAACGCCGTGAACGAATTCGAGCGGTTCGCCGCTTTCCTGAAACCCAAAGCGATAGGTACCGCCTACTCTGGCGTCAATTTCGACAACTGCCATTGTTATGCTTTCGGTCGGCCCCATCCAGCGGCGTAGATGCTCTACATTGATCCATGTCTCGAAGACAAGATTTCTGGGAAATGGAAATTCTCGGCGGATTTCAAGTTTCGGGCTACCGTCTGTTATCGGTTCAGTGATCATTATTCCTCGCTTAATTCGTGTAAATATTTTTCCAGAGCATCAAATTTTTGTTCCCAAAATTTCTGGTATCGAGATACCCAATCCATAACTTCTTTCAAAGGGGCAGGCTCCAAATGTAGTCTGTGCACCCGTCCCTCTCTTGTCCTTTTGAGGAGGCCTGAGCGCTCAAGTATGTGTAAGTGTTTCGTCATCTGGGATGGCGATTCACCTAAGGGTGCCGACACCTGCGACACCGATAAATCTCCTTTAGCCAGACGTTCTAACACTGCCCGTCGCACCGGATGGGACAAAGCAATGAACACGTCATCTATTTGCTGGTCATTATAATACACCATAAGGTGTAATATTAGCATTAAAGGAAATCCTGTCAAGTTATTTATATAAACGGGGAAAATGAAGCTATGCGCATTATAGAGATTATTAAGGCGTGGCGGGCGATGGGGGACCGCCCTGCGCTCGAGCGCGATAAGCTCCCGTAACGCTTAAGACAGGCGACGAAGGATAACCTGCGTCCCTGCTTGCCGGGTTATAAAATGCTCATGCCCTTTTCTCTATAGAGGGTTTCCATAGCATCGGCAGAAATACGATTGCAAAAATAAGGAAAGACAGAATCCACAAAATTTGCGAGATAGCGGTCCATATAAGATAATTGCCGCTGTCTATTATCGGAAGGAATACCCTTACGATAGCCCCGGCGAGTAAGACTGTGAAAATCCAGAACACTATCTTCGGCGGGGCGAATACGTTCCTGCCGGTATGCCCAAGGGTCACACGGGACATGAATCCGACCGTCATGATTCCGATACCGCCGTATGTGAAGCTGTGAAGAGCCGGCAGGTCCGGGATGTTGAAATAGAGGGAGAGGAATTTAAGGCCGAACCCTATGACGATCCAGGCGTAAGCGACGAATAATACCCAGAGCATGGGTTTATTCCATATCCTGTTTGAATACCACCCGTACAATCTGACCGAATAAATCAGAGCGAGTATTCCTGAGATTATCGAAACGAGTTTTCCGCTCGTAAAAAAGAGATCCGAGAAGAAAAACGAAACGAAGAAGAAAACGCTCAGTATATCGATGACCCTCCAATTCCTGGGCTCGAACTTGAGATCGAGCCCGTTCCTGATAAACAGGGGTATCATCTTCCGGCCCATGAGCAGGATTGTGGATACGACAAGGAATAAGGCTGAATATACGCCCCAGCGCTGGCCGTCAGACAATACTCCTGCCACGCCGAGATAAAATATGACGTTGCTTATAGTGATAAGCGCCAGGTGAGCGGTGAGCCCTGTTTTTTCCCGGTCCTTACCCCTTATTACCGGATACGATATTCTTATTGTAAGAATCAAAATAAACAGGCAATCGAGGACTGCCCCGGTCTTCCAGGATATGTCTGTAATCAGGGTTAGCGAGATAAATACCCTTGCGAGTATCCACAGAATTATCAATATAATGAGCGCGGATTTTTTACTTATGAGGGCCCCGAACCTGAACTTCTCGATCGTTAGCATAAAACCTGTTATTACCGCTATTGCGTAGCCGAACAGCATCTCGTGGGCATGCCACATAGTCGGGGATATATTTTCAAAATTCAGCCTGAGCTTGAAGGTATAGAAAGCCGTCCATAAGGTCATATAGAACAACGATGACACCGTCGCCAGGATGAAAAACGGCCTGTAGGCGGACTCGAAAATCGAGAAGTTGTCGTCAGCGTTCGCGATTATCCGTTTCAATTTAAAACCCCGCAGATTGATTGAGTGAGCGCTCACTCAATATCTTACGCGTCCGGCTCAGGTTGTAAAGCTTATATAATGCGATAGTCACCCGTTTTAATTTGACCGGTCGATATATCGCCGCCAGCCCATCCACGGTTAACCCGGGATCGGACTCTCAGGGTGGGAATCCCGAGCCTCAACTGGTAAGCTAGAAATATAATTCTTGCAAAGCTTCCTGATTAAATACACTAAGAATAGGGGGAACAATGAAACGAAATGCTTCGGCAGTCTGGAAAGGAGATTTAAAAAGCGGAAAAGGCACGATCTCGACCGAGAGCGGGGTGCTCTCGGACACCCAGTACTCGTTCAAGACCCGCTTCGAAGACGGAACGGGCACGAATCCCGAAGAGCTCATAGCGGCCGCACACGCGGGGTGCTTCTCGATGGCGCTGTCTTCCGAGCTGGGGAAGCTGGGCGTGACGGCGGAAAGCATCAGGACTACGGCTACAGTTTCGCTCGAAAAAACGGATGCGGGGTTTACGATTACGTCAGTTCATCTGGACCTGAAGGCGAAGATACCGGGAGCTGATAAGGAGACGTTCGAGAAGGCCGCGAGTAACGCGAAAAAAGGCTGCCCCGTATCCCGGGTGCTCAACGCCGAAATTACTCTTGACGCGGCGCTCGAAGGCTGAGATATTTTCTTACGGAATATGGGGGACTAAAACCCCCGGCCTTAAGAACAGCGATCTGTCGTGAAGGACATGGACCGGCTGATTTTGCAAATTATAGCCTTCTCTACTAAAACTGCGTCTTGAAATACAGAAATGGCGGAAATACGACGCTCATAGTTCTCTTATCTGCGCTCGACATAACCAGAGGAAGGTCTTCAGCCTTAAGTGAGGATGATTCGTATATCTGATCGGGGTTCTTTTCCAGCTTCGGCTCATTGTTGACCAACAAAGAAATATCGCTCGATCCTTCTCCGTCCGTAAAAATATTCCGGACAGCCGAATTCTCTATCTCGGCTTTTGCTACAAGCATGGAATACGTTTCTTCATTTCTTTGAGCAATCGAGAAAGATGTTGTCACAAGCGTTATTAATATTAATGAGATTAATGTCTTCACTTTTTTCTCCTGTTGAATGTTTAGACACTCAAAGTCGGCATTTGGATGCAAGCATATTTATTTAATAGAAAGTGCAATATATCCTGCCCCGGGCGGGTATATTACACTTTTTATGTCATCGTTATTAACCCGTTGATATGATTGACTATTATCGGGCATCCCCACGCTCGGTCCTTCGATGAGCGGAGTCTGTGTCATTGGATTTATGACGAATGGGTAAGTAAACAGAATCTGTAATCGCCGTGACTTTGGGACACTTTTTATGCGCCGCCGCCCCGTCACTATATGAAAATAGACGTTGTACATCGTTGGTATGAGGCGTCCGTACGGCGGATGAATAGGTTGAAGATTTTCCGGTTTGCAGGTGATTTGCCAATCCCTTACAATATATCGGTCGATAATCTTTCATTCAACGAGGTTCTTCCAGATTAAGCTGCCGGTCAGTATCTTAAAGACGCGCTATTGGGATTTACGTCCGCCTGTGCTTTTAAAAAAGTTGAGGGATTCGGGATGCGCGGAGTATTCCGTCATCAGCACGGACCCGCCTGTCTTTTATCTCTATCACGGGAGAAATTTTGAGCCGGTCTATCGGCTGCTGAGAGACTCGGCTGCGTACTTTTTATTCGCCTTTGCCGGGTGCAAGGAGGATCAGACGGAAATAGACCGCCTGAGAAAATATACATCCCTGCATGAGAAAAAATTCCCGGGACACAAATTCATATATTTATGTAATTCCTCAAAAGAGCTTGAGCTCCTCCGTGAAAATGACCTCGAAGCCTCGTTGATAAATCATAACTGCTTTGTTGACGAGAGGATATTTACCGTCAGGCCCGATGCGGAGAAGCTTTATGACGCCGTCTACGATGCCCAGATAGCGCGCGTGAAGAGGCATTATCTGGCGTCCGGAATCGAATCCCTCGCACTCATAATGTATCTTTTCTATCCCGGTTTAAAGGAGCCTTATGTGCGTGACGTTATAGGCAGGTTCGAGAGAGCACACTGGTTTAACAAGCCTTACCGGAAGGATTATCGAGTTCTCACCCCGGAAGAGGTATCCGGCTGTTTAAGTCAGTGCAGGGTGGGTTTGTGTCTATCCGCGGTCGAGGGCGGAATGTACGCGAGCGTCCAGTACATGCTTTGCGGACTGCCTGTCGTGTCGACCAGGAGCAATGGGGGCAGGGACGAGTTTTTTGATGACCGTTATGTAGAGATAGTGGACGACGATCCCGAAGCTGTAAGAAAGGGGGTCGAGGACCTGATCGAGAGAAACGTTCCGCCGGAGCTGATTCGCGGGGAGACTATTAAAAAGATAACGGCTCACAGGGAGAGGTTTACCTCGCTCGTAGAGGGCATTTACAGGGATCACGGTACAAGAAGGGACTTCAGGGAGGAATGGGACAGCATTTTTTTCAACAAGATGTTAAAGCTTCAAAAGCTCGACTATGCCAAGAGAATATTAACTCAAAAGAGAGATGCACTCTGAATATTAAAGCAACGAAGGAAGCAGCTCCTCCGTTTACCGCAGCATCATTCCTGGACAGCATAGGCATAAATACACACTGGACTTACACGGATACACCTTATGTGCATGCGTATGAAGGCGTGCTCAAACTGCTCGCCGGGTCGGGAATTCGTCACGTCCGGGACGGTTTTTCGGACAGGATCATTGAACTCGGCAAATGCGGGATAGCCACCACAGTCATTGCCGATCTGGAAGGAAACTCGAACGGCGGAAAGGGGACCGTTCGAACAATAGTCGAGCGGATTAAAGCTATCAACGCCTCGGGGAGATACATCGATGCCGTAGAAGGCCCGAACGAACCCGATAATTTCTGGCCAAGGCATAAAAAGGTCTATAAGGGGTACGGTTATATGCACGGAGGGCGCGGCTTTATTATGGGGGCAATCGAATTTCAGAAGGACCTGTATGGAGCTGTCAAAAGCGATCCTTCCACGGCGGGGCTCTGTGTAATCGGTCTTGCCCTCTGCCCCGTATACGACCCTCTCGGCTTGTCGCCCAATCCCCTGGCGGAACGCGAGCTTGCCCCTTACGCGGATTGGGGGAACTTCCACTCCTATCCCGGCAATAACCCCTATAATGTCCCCTTCCCGTATGCGGGACTCGAGAGGTACTACTGGCAGAGCAACTTCCCTTCGATAAGCCTCGACGAATATCCCTGGGCCCTGGAGGTATACGCGCCTCCCTACTCGCCGAAGCCCATGGCCGCTACAGAAGCCGGCTATCCCACACACCGTGAAGGGGTGTCGGAATTGGTTCAGGCCAGGTATATACCGAGGCTTTGCTGTGAGTATTTCAGGATGGGCATAAAAAGGACGTATCTATATGAGCTGGTTGACGAGTTTAAGGAAGAAAATAAAGAGGACCCCGAGGCGCACTATGGACTGGTCCGTTGGGACCTAACCCCGAAACCCGCGTATACGGCGTTAAAAAGCCTGCTCGATTTGCTCAAAGACACCCCGGAAGAGTTTGTTCCGCTTATCCTTAATTATGAATTATTCGTTACTAGCTCTAAGGGTTATTTCAGAACTGATTTTCTCCATCACCTGGTTCTGCAAAAAAGGGCCGGAGACTTTTATTTTCTCTTATGGCACGAGATTTCCTGCGAGGACGTATCGGTGGTTCCTCATAAAGAATTGTTCCACCCCGAAATGAATGTGAATCTGGTCATAAAAAGGCCGATAAAGCAGGCAGTTCAATATTGCTATGACAATTCCTGGAATATGATACCGCGGGAGTTGCCGGCTGAGGTTAACACCCTCCATTTTGAGGTCTCCGACAAAGTTACGGTTCTAAGTATTACCCTTTGGAACTAACAATCCATTGGATGTGAGTTTTGGGCTGTAAAGGGGTGCCGGTGTATAATCTAGCATCAGGGCGGAGGATTCCGCCGAGCGGCGATAGTAAAGCATTTACGGCATGCCGTTTATTTATGAGTTCGGGACTCAAGCCTATGCAAACGCTTTTTTATATCAATCTCGTGAGCTCGATTTTGAAGGGCGACTCGCGGCGGGTAGAAGAGGTCCTGAGAACGGAGCCCCCGGACTTTGATGATTTTTATCGGTTCGTATGGTCCAATCATATAGCGGGGACAGTGTATTCGATCCTGTCCTCCTCCGAGCTCCGAACCCTTTTTCCCGAAGGGCTGATCGAGCGATTGAAAACTTCATATTTGGAGCAGTGGGTCAAGAACGAGAGGCTGTTGAAAGAGACCGAGGCGCTGTCGGAATTATTCGGGCGGGCTTCAGAGGAGGTAATATTTTTAAAGGGGGCGTTTCTTGCAGAGCGGTATTACGGCAATATCGACAGGAGAGCCATATCCGATATAGACCTGCTGATAAAAAAGGACAGGTTGGAGAGGTCGGACCGTATACTCAAGGGCTCGGGCTATATCAGAAAATCGCGCACCTTTCCGAGTGAAGCGGCAGCCTCACTGTTCACTCACCATTTTGAATACGGAAAAAACGGCATCGATTTGGACCTTCATTGGAATTTATCCAGCCATTTTACGTTTAAAATCGACTATTGGCGTCTGTGGCGGGACAGCAGGCAATTCGAGTTCCGGAGTAAGAGCTACCGGGTCTTATCGGACGAATACGAGCTCGTCTTCCAGATGCTATCGATCTTCAAGGACATCGAGCTGGGCACGATCAAGCTTAAATCGTTCGCCGACGCATACATGATTTTGCGCCTTGCCTACGGGAGGATGCGCTGGGCGGCATTTTTTGAACAGCGCAGGAGCGAGGGGATATTCAAGATCACACTTAACATACTCGATCTTTTTCTCACCCTGTTTAACTCACGTGAAGAATTCCCGGAAGTTTCCGCGTACATTGACGATAACGCGGATTGCATCGGGTTAATCAAGTTGGAAGAAAAACTGAGTTTGATAAAGCACGCAGGGTTTACACTAGGGAATAAGCGGTGGGCTCTGGGTTTATATTCGGCCAATCCCCTTAATTCTCTTCTCTGGTGGCTGATATCGTTACCGTTTAAACTCCAGGTCTACCGTCAGAGCGGCCCCGGGATTTTCAGAGGACGGAGGGATTAGCCGGGTTTGGTTTTCCCCGTATCGATTCTCAGGCGCTCGCGGCGGGTGCGGGGAGCGTATACACGTTTTTCGAATATACTAATACCGGAAAATAAATCTCGGGAGCGGACAACTGATTAAGATGGAACTCGATGTCGGAGCACTCAGGGAGGAGGCGCTCGGGGCGGAATATAAACACACCGGGTTTCTTCCGCTCGGCAGCTGGGGATTAAACGTTTACGCGACCAGAAAATATTATACGGACGTGCTGGGACACCACTTCAAACGGAACATAGAAGTGAGTCCGCCCGCGGCTGATCAAAGCGCGAACCTCTACATGATCGGGTCCTCCGGGGATTCGGACATTTTCAAAGGACAGGCGGCACTGCCTGACGACAGCACCGCGGAATGGAAGTACACCGGGAAGGGGACCGCGTCCCTTGCGACCGGCAGATTCCAGGTGCTCGTGTTCAGGGATGACAAGCCGCCCGACATATTGATTTACGTGAGGGAGCCGCAATACAGCCATGAGGCTTTCCACGGGCACGTGTTCGAGATCGTCCACAAGATCTTATTTATGTTCCGTATGTTCTATATGCATGCGGCGGCTATAGAGTGGAACGGCAGGGTCTCCGCATTCATTGGGGACAGGGGGAGCGGAAAATCCACCGTCTGCCTGAGACTGGCGAAAGCGGGGGCCGCAATAATCTCGGACGATCATATCGTATTCAAAAAAAATAGAAGGAGGTTCCTCGTCAGCGGGTGCGAGGAAATAGGGAGGGTGACCCGGAAGACGGAAGACGCCATATTCGGGAAAAGATTAAATATGAAAGCCGGACGATACGGCGGGGTTATGAAGAAGGAAATCTTACTCGCGGACTATTTTGAATGCGCTCATTTTAAGGATTTTTCGATAAACGATATATTTTTTACCCGTATAAGCGAGAATTTCGGCATCGTCCCCGTGTCCAAAAGCGAGGCGGTCCTCAGATTAATTGAGACCACCAGGCCTTTTTTCAGATTTAACCGGACAGAGGACTATGCCGACTATTTAACCTACTTCTCCGAGTTGGCGGGGAGGACACACACGTACGATCTGACGCTGACCGGGGACCTGAACGACTTGAACAAACTCATAGCTTTTCTCGAGAGAATATGAAGCCTGATTATAACTACATACTTTTTCAGGGGAACCTGGAGAAGCTCTCGAGCTTCTCGATAGTAAACAGGATATTGATCGGGGGATTGAAGAGTCTCGGATTCAATGTAAAGGAGGTTCCGACCGATTCGGAGAAGAGAAAGTATTTACCGGGAGAGATGCCTGACCTATATATATTTCACGGACATCCATACGATTATGTGAACGCGCCCGGAAAATTCAATATATTCATCCTGAATTACGAATATTTCGAAATAAGGAAAGCAGACAGGGTATTGATCGAAAGGCTTAATAACTATTTCGACCTGGTGCTGGTCTCGACAAATTTCGTAAGGGAAATATTAATAAAGAACAGATTAACTACACCCGTCGAACTATTGCCGTGGGGTGTCGACAGATCGGAATTTAACCCTGATGTGAAACCTCGGGAAATAAAGGGGTTGAAGGGGTTCAATTTCATCTATGCGGGGGTTTTCACTGAAAGGAAGGGCATCGATATACTCGTAGAGGCTTTTATAAATGAGTTCAGTGCGGACGAAGACGTATCGCTCGTTCTCAAGGAAGCCATGAGGTGGAGGCATTTCGAGCCCTGGATTAAAAAAGTAATGACGAGGGCGAAAAATAAATCCGCTCCGAAAATAATACACATCAACAAAGCCGACAGATCCATTGCGGCTTATTTCACGGCTTGCGACGCGGGAGTTTTTCCGTTCAGGGGCGAAGGATTCGGGCTGCCCATTCTCGAGTGTATAGCATCAGGCAGGAGGGTGCTGGTGACGAAAGGCACGGGGCCGGTCGATTTCTGCAATGAAGAGAATTCGCTCTTTATAAAGGCGCATAAACACTCATCGCGCGGGAAGATGCAGCTTCGGCCCGACGTAAGGCATTTGAGCCGATTGATGAGAGAGGCATTTAATAAAGGCAGGCTCACGGCCCGTGAGCGAAGAAAGATCGTGAGCACCGTATCGGGGTTCACGTGGCGGGGGACGATCAGCCGTTTGAGATCTATAATAGACAGGGAATTGAAGTCGCTTAATGAGAGAAAGGAGAGAGAGAGCCCGGGTTCGGATAAAAAGCGCGTAAAGGGCGCCTCTCCTGAAGTCTGCTACACATTTTTCGAGAAGGGGCTCACGAGCTGGAGGAAGACGAGCGCAAGGATAGACGCCGCCCTGGGGAAATCCTTTAAAAATTATAGTCCCGTAGGTTTCAGGGCGAAACCGCTCATGCGGAAGACGGATGTGGTTATCGGTCAATCGGGTTTTTCATTGGAGCAGTTCATGAGGTCGGTCAAATATAATCCGGGCGTGTCCAAGGTTCTTTACCGTGAAAGCGGGCCTCTTGAAAACATGCTCAGGATAGGGAACCGCGAGAGAAGGATATGCGGCGTTGAAGAAAGGGACGTACCCGCAATGGAGCTCTGGAGGCAGAGGGCGGAGCTCGAAACGGCTGACCATCTGCTCTTGTTCTGCGATATTTCAAAAAAACTATTTATAGACTCGGGCTATTCCGGAGACAAGATAGAAGTTCTCCGTCTCGGGATAAATGTGCATAAGCCGGTCTTCAGAAAGAGAAGGAAAGATATCAGGTTTTTATTCGTCGGTACGGACTCGTACAGGAAAGGGATCAGAATATTATTGGAGGCCTGGGATCAGCTGAAGCTGAAGAGGGCGGAGCTCATATGTATTACCGACGATTTGCTGCAATCCCGACTCCTGCTCGGTTACCTGGTCAGGAACGATAATATCAAGATCAAACCGCTTATGCCCTACAGGAAATTTTTAGCCGAATATGAAAATGTAGACTCCCTGATACTCCCTTCCTTCGAGGACGTTTTTCCTTTCGTTATAGGGGAGGGAATGGGATACGGTAAACCGGCCATCCTGTCAGCGGATACCGGCACTTCCGAGATATTGACCCATAAGCATGACGGGC
>JAHKKQ010000151.1 GCA_020027805.1 Candidatus Dadabacteria bacterium | reverse complement strand
CGCGAGCATCACGAAAACGACCCCTTTCCATCCGAGGAACGCCCCTATCATCGCGAGTAGCTTTACGTCCCCCATGCCCATACCCTCCTGTTTCCGGACCGCGATGTAGAGAAAAGCAATCAGAAATAAGATTCCCCCGCCCGTTATGAGCCCGAATACGGAGTCGAGGAACGGCACCTCGTTCAGCACCCCGAAGAAATTCTCGAGACTCCAGCTGAACGCCCCCAGAAGGTCCCTGCTTCTTTCCCAATCCGTAATGAGCGCGTTATAGATCAATCCGGCGGCGGCCCCCGGTATCGTTATCGCGTTCGGGATGATCATGTGCCCGAGGTCGATGAACGTAATGACGATGAGCGAATATGTGAGAATCGCATAGAATAATAAATCGAGCGAGAGGCCGAATTTGTAATATAGGCCCGTGAGTGCGACGCCGGAGAGGAGCTCGACTAACGGATATTGAATCGATATTCGCGAGCCGCAATCCGCGCACTTGCCCTTGAGCATGAGGTAGCTCAGTATCGGGAGATTGTAGTAGAACCTGATCGCCCTTCCGCACGGATCCCAGTATGAATGAAAATAAATATGGGAGGGCTTCTCTCTCAGACAATCTCTTTGTCCGGGCGCACGTTATTTATTTCCGAGTTCGCTATGATCTTGGTCCTGAGCTCGTCAAGCGCCTCGTCAAAGTGTCCCTCGGTGATCCTTATGGCTTTTTTCCTGTTCCCGAGGTGCTCCCTTATGGCGATGATCGACGCTCTCTGGCACACAAGCTTGATATCCGCGCCCGACAGCCCCGAGGTTTTGCGGGCGATATCCCTGAGCTTCGCTTCCTTCGCAATCGGTTTTCCCCGTGTGTGGATCTTGAGAATCTCGTACAGCTCGTCGTCGTCCGGATACGGGATATTGAATATGAGGTCGAACCTGCCCGACCTGAGAAGGGCCGGGTCGACTATATCTATCCTGTTCGTGGCCGCGAGTATGAGGACCTCCCTCAAATCCTCGACGCCGTCCATTTCGGTGAGGAGCTGGCTCACGACCCTCTCCGATACGCGGGTTCCGTCGGACCCCCTCCTGGGGGGCGCAAGCGCGTCTATCTCGTCGAAGAAGACTA
Source organism: Candidatus Dadabacteria bacterium (assembly GCA_020027805.1). Lineage (GTDB taxonomy): Bacteria > Desulfobacterota_D > UBA1144 > Nemesobacterales > UBA2774 > 2-12-FULL-53-21. The sequence continues at coordinate 6,646 of JAHKKQ010000151.1, read as the reverse complement.
TACAGGGGGCGACCTGTTTCGCCTTTTTGAACACGTCCCTCACTGCCTGCTCGGATTCGCCTACGTATTTCGAAAGAAGCTCCGCCCCTTTTACGGAAATGAAGTTAGCCCCGCTCTGATTGGCGAGCGCCTTCGCGAGGAGCGTCTTACCCGTCCCCGGCGGGCCGCAGAGGAGAATCCCCTTGGGCGCTTTCGTGTCCGTGAGCTCGAAGAGGTCTTTGTGTATTATCGGCCATATCACGGCCTCTACGAGCTTGTCCTTTATTTCTCTGAGCCCCCCGATATCGTCCCACGTGACCTCGGATATCTCGACGAAAATCTCCCTTATGGCCGACGGCTCGACTTCCTTGAGTGCTTCCATGAAGTCGCCCATGCCCACCCTGATGGGGGTAATATTCCCGTTCTTGAACATAAACTCTTCTTCCCCGTCGTCGTAATCGGGGAGCGTTTTCCTGAGGGATTTCATCGCGGCTTCACGGCACAGGTTCTCTAAGTCGGCCCCTACGAAACCGTGCGTCATGTCGGCCAGGCGGTCGAGGTCGATGTCGTCGCCTAAAGGCATTCCGCGGGTGTGCACGTCCAGTATCTGCGCCCGTCCGTTCCGGTCGGGCACTTCGAGCGCTACTTCCCGGTCGAACCTCCCCGGTCTCCTGAGCGCCGGGTCGATCGCGGACGGAAGGTTGGTCGCCCCTATGACGACGATATTCCCCCTGTGCTTGAGGCCGTCCATGAGCGAGAGGAGCTGTGAGACGATTCTTTTCTCCACGTCCCCCGAGACCTTGTCCCTCTTGGGCGCGATGGCGTCGAGCTCGTCGAGGAATATTATCGACGGCTGGTTCCGGGTGGCTATCTCGAATATATCGCGGAGCCTCGCCTCGCTCTCCCCGTAAAATTTGTGCATTATCTCCGGGCCGTTTATTACCTGAAAATTGGCATTGGTCTCGTGCGCGATCGCCTTTGCAAGGAGCGTTTTGCCGCTCCCGGGGGGACCTACCAGGAGGATACCCCTCGGCGGGTCGATCCCGAGCTTGTCGAAGAGCTGGGGGTATTTGAGAGGGAGCTCGACGATTTCCCTCACCTTCGTTATCTGTTCTTTCAGGCCCCCGATGTCCTGGAAGCTCACGCGGGAGCTGTCGAACTTTACTTTCGGCTTCCGTTTTATGTCCACCTTGGTCGTGGATCTTATGGTCGAGGAATCGGACGGTATCACCCCTATGACCTGAAAGTCTTCGAGCCCCGAGTTGGGGAGCTTGATGCGTATCTTGTCGCCCACCGTGATGGGGTACCCGTCGAGCCTGTCGAGCAGGTACTTGTTTTCGTTGCCGTTATACAGGACGTCCAGATTCCTGGGAGCGAGCACGACCTTGGTCGCCGATTTGTTTTCTATCTTCTTTACGAATACGTGCTCGTCGAGCTCGACGCGCGCGTTTTCCCTGGTCACTCCGTCTATCTCGATTATCGATTTGTCGGGAAGGGACTTGTCGAGCGGCATGACGCGTACGACCGTTTTTCTCTTCCCTCCGATCTCGACGAGGTCCCACGCATCGACCCCGATCTCGCGCATATCTCCCGGATTCAGACGTGCGAAACCCTTGCCTGCGTCCTTTTTCGCCAACTCGCATATCTTGAGTGCTATCATCTGGTTACCTAAGTAGATAATACCGTTCACCCTTTTTAGGGTCAAGAAACTTTTGGCGGCGGGAGATGCCGTTTGAATAAACCTTTCTTCTTTATTATAATTTTTCTAACTCATCATCGACAACGACTCCGTGATACTGAAATCCTTGATACTAAGAAACTTCAGGTCCTATGCGGCCGAAAATTTTTCTTTCCACGAGAGAATAAACCTCATATACGGTGACAACGCGCAGGGTAAGACGAACCTGCTGGAGGCCATACACCTCCTCCTGATGCACAAACCCTTCAAGCAGGTGAGGTTCGGGGAGCTCGTCAGCTTCGGCTTCGCGGAATGCAGGATTAAGGGCGAGGTGGAATCGGAGGCTGGGCTTGACGAGGTGCATGTGCTCCTCCACGGCGAGAAGAAGACTATAACGCTCAACGGAAAGATCGTTTACAGGACATCCAGGATAGTGGGCAGGTATAACGTCGTATCTTTCCTCCCCTCCGACATCGAGCTCGTCAAGGGGAGCCCCCAGGGGAGGCGGAGGTATCTGGACGTCCTTATCTGCACGCTCGAGCCCGCTCATCTCCGGGACCTCAAGCTCTACCACAGATCACTCCTCCAGAGGAACGCTGTCCTGGCTAAAGCGTCCGGTCTCACCCCGGGTATGCTCGAGGTCTGGGATGAAAAGCTCGCCGAGACCGGGAGCCTCGTCGTCGCGAGGAGGCTCCGGTATATAGAGAAGATACTCCCGCACCTGAGGCGTATATATCGGCTCACATCCGGGGACGATGCGGACGTGGACATCCATTACAGGAGCTCGGCCGCGTTAACGGACGACCTCGCGGAAGGGTTCAGAAGGGAGCTGGCTGCAAGGTTCGAAAAGGACAGGAGGAGGGGGCACACGACTTTCGGGCCTCACAGGGACCTCGTGGGGTTCACGATACGCGGTAACGACGCATCGCTCTTCGCGTCCCAGGGCGAGTCAAAAAACCTTGCGCTCGCGCTGAAGTCGTCCGAGATCGACCTTGTCAGGGATTTACTCGGCAAGACCCCGATCCTCCTTCTCGACGACGTTACGAGCGAGCTCGACGAGCGGAGAAAGGGGTTCCTCTTCAGTCTCCTCGACGAGTTTTCAGGACAGATATTCATTACGTCGACGACTCTCGGGGAGATCAGGCTCAGGGGTGAGATGAGGGTCTTTCATATACGGGCGGGCAGGGCGGAGCAGAAGCAGGTAAAGCGGTGATTCCCGGGCGGGCATGTAGGGAAAATGTTACTGTACTATGTAATACTCTTTAATTGCAGTATTCAGTTCTAACGTCAAGATACCCAACGACACGGAGACTCCATTATGAGCGGAAAGGCATTTCAGGATTACTGGGATATGAACAGGTGCTGGGGGTGCGGGAGCGGGAACGAGCACGGGCTCCATCTTAAGAGCTTCTGGGACGGTGATGAATCCCTATCGGTCTTCCTGCCGTCCAGGGATCACAAGGCGGGCCCCGACGATTACCTGAACGGGGGTATAATCGCCACTATTATCGACTGCCATTCTATCTGCACCGCTATAGCGGACGCGTACAGGGGGGAAAAGAGGGAACTGAACAGCGAGCCCTTCATATGGTATGTTACGGCGTCGATGAAGATCGATTATCACAAACCTACGCCGATCGCTAGGTCCGTGACCCTCAGGGCGGGCGTGGAAAAGAGAGAGGGGAAGAAAACCCTCGTATCCTGCGGCTTATATTCGGACGACGTCGAATGCGCGCGCGGTGAGGTCCTCGCCGTACGGGTATCCCCTGAAAAGTGGTTCAAATAAAGCCTGGGCGCAGCATGCGGAGACATTACCAATCGAATCGAAACGGGAATAAGATGATTAGATTCACGCTGTTGTTTTTCATGACGTGCTCCATCCTCTCAGCCGCTCGGCCGGGGGCGACCGCCGGTGAGCAGCCCCGGCCCGTAGAGGCCGGGATTCTGGCCGACGTTTCCGCGGTAACGCCGGGCGCGCCGTTCGATGTAGGGGTGCTCCTCAAGATCGATCCCCATTGGCATGTATACTGGAAGAACCCTGGGGATTCGGGTCTCCCCACTTCGGTCGTATTCACGCTCCCCCGGGGCTTTACCGTTTCGGAACTCAAGTGGCCGATACCTTCCGTATTCAAGGGAGCGGGTGGTTTAACCGATTACGGCTACGAAGATTCGCTTCTCCTCTCGGCCCGCGTCACTCCCCCCCCCGATCTCGAACCGGGCGCGTCCGTAAAGATAACGGCTTTGGCCTCGTGGGTCAGCTGCAGGGATATATGCATTCCGGGCAAGGCCGAGCTTGAGCTCGAGATGCCGGTTTCAAAGAGCGCCCGACGTGTAAACACAAACTTGTTCTCGGAATGGGGCGCCCGGCTGCCGGTGAATTATTCCGGGAAAACGCCGCCTTTTGAGATAGATATAAAAACTGTTTCGAAGCGTGAGAAGGAGTATTCGGTCGTGATCCTGCTCGGTCCGAAAGACGGCTTGAGCGGCATCGGGCTATACCCCGTGCCGGGAAGTTCTTTCATCGTCGACGATATAGCCGCAGGGACGGATAAGGGGAGCGGTAAAATTTCGGCCGCGTTCGACGTGAAAGTGCTCCCGTCACGGGGACAGCCGCAAAAGGGGCTTGAAACCCTTATCGTTTACACGGACGAGGGCGGTAAAAGGTCGGGTTACGAATTACAGGTTCCGCTCTCACAATAGAAATGGTAATCCAAAGAATATTTGCGGCCTTATCCTTAACATATAATTAACAACGCTTGAATATCCTGAAGGCATGGAGCGTGTACATGGTTTTCCAGCCTCTCCTCGCCGAGGTCGTCGGGGCGTCGATAAGCCCCGAGCCCGTGGCCGTGCCCTTGAGGCAGATGCTCCCCGGCGTTTACTGCAGGACCGAGGACGTGATACACATCGACGTGAACAATAATTACGTCGAGTTCTCGGGCGACCGCAGTAAAAAGGGGATGATGTATTACGACCACCTCGTGATAGCGTGCGGATCGGACGTTAACATGGGCCTCATCGCCGGGATGGCGGATCATGCCTTCCCATTGAAGACCGTGGGCGACGCCGTGGCGCTCCGTTACCACGTCCTCCAGCAGATGGAGAACGCGGAGATCGCCGACAACATCGACCTCAGGAAGTGGTACCTGTCGTTTGTTATTGTGGGGGGCGGGTTCAGCGGAGTGGAAGTAGCCGGGGAAATAAACGACCTCGTCAGGGAAACTCGGAAATATTATAGAAACATCCCGAAGGAGGAGATAAAGGTCACGCTTATTCATTCGCGGGATCAGATATTGCCCGAGGTCACTTCCGACTTGAGGGATTTCGCCAGGATAAAGATGGAGCAGGCGGGCGTAAAGGTAGTATTGAACAAGCGTGTCTCGTACGTGACCTCCGAGTGCGTGGGATTCACAGACGGAGGATCTGTCGAGGGCGCAACCATTGTATGTACCGTCGGTAACGCCCCTTCTCCGATGATCGATAAGCTGGACGTGCCCAAGGACAAGGGCAGGCTGCTTACCGAGCCCGATATGAGGATCAGTGGGATCGGCAACGTATGGGCGATAGGCGACTGCGCATTTATTATGAACGACTATGATAAAATGCCGAGCCCCACGACGGGACAGTTCGCTGAAAGACAGGGGAGGCAGGCGGCTGATAATATCGTCAGGGTGCTGAAGGGTCAGGAGACGAAGCCCTTCAGGTTCAAACTGATCGGCCAATTATGCGCTATAGGGGGTCATAACGCGGTGGCGGAGTTCCTCGGAATCCATATTTCGGGCTTCCTCGCGTGGTTCTTATGGCGCTCCGTTTATCTGTTCAAACTCCCCTCTCTCTCTCACCAGATCAAGGTAAGTTTCGACTGGGCATGGGAGATATTCTATTCCCGGGACCTGGCGCATCCCAAGGGGGACAAGACGGAAAGGGTTTCGAGGGCCCATTTCCAGCCGGGGGATTATATCTTTAAGGAAGGGGACCCTTCGGTAAGCTTCTACATAATAGAGTCGGGTGAGGTGGAGGTACTGAGGATGTCCGCTGAAAGCGGAAAGGAAACCGTGCTTGCTGTGCTCGGCCAGGGGGATTTCTTCGGCGAAATGGCGCTCCTCGAGAACCGGAACCGCGGCGCGAGCGTCAGGGCGAGGACAAACGTCGAGCTCACCGTTATGGGCAGTAAGGTATTTCAGCAGATATCGGGCGCCCTTGCGCCTTTTAAGGAATTTCTCGCCGATGCCGTGCGGAGAAGGAGCAGCGATATATGGGAGCGAATTCCCGCTGCGTACAACATACTGAAGGCTGAGCCCCTCGGCACGTTCATCAAACCCCTTTCCGACAGGCTTTCGCCGTCCGATACCTTCCGGGACGCGGTCAGGAAACTGAGCGGCGAAGGTCTCGATTTCTGCTGTGTCACGGACGATTCGGGGAAGCTCATAGGTATTGTTACGCGTACCGACATCTTCCGGGCCGTGGATGCCGCGGTGAGGCCGGAAACGAATGTCTCGGTATTCATGAACCAGTCGCCCGTCTGCGTAACCGTTAAGGATTCGAGCACTGCAGTCGCGGGAACCATGCGCGTGCGGGGACTAAAGTGGGTCCCTGTCGTCGACGACCCCTCGAGCCTCCATATCGAGGGCTATGTCAGGAGGGACGGGATGCTGGGGTTCGTCCTCGAAAAACTCAGCGAAATAGGAATTTAAATCAGCTTTTCCCGATCAGGATCCCGGCGGCCAGAACAATAAGCCCGCCCACTATCACCTGGAAAGCAGCCGACAGGAACGGCGTGTCCATATACCGCTTTCTTATGTAGGCGATAGTTATAAGCTCGGCTCCGACCACGACCGACGCGACTATCAAAGCGGTTTCGAACCTATCGATCAGGAAGGGAAGGGCGTGTCCTATAGCGCCCAGAAACGTCATGAACCCTTCGATTATCCCCCTCAGCCACGGGTCCCCTCTGCCGCTTATTTTTCCGTCGTCTGAAAGCGCCTCGGA
>JAHKKQ010000032.1 GCA_020027805.1 Candidatus Dadabacteria bacterium | reverse complement strand
CCTGATCTCCGTAAGCAGTTTCTCTTCGTTCGAGGGCCCGGGAGGCGGAGGGGGAGCGGTCTCTTTCTCCAGCCTCAGCTTGTTTATGTTCCGTACGAGAATAAATACGGCGAACGTTATTATCAGGAAACTGATTATCGTATTGATGAACTTACCGTAATTTATAGTTACGGCGCCCGCTTTCATGGCGTCCGAAAGCGCGGGGTAGGGCCCCGGCGGACTGCCTTCCTTGAGAACCACGAAGAGATTTGAAAAATCGACGTTGCCGAGCGCGAGCCCTATGGGCGGCATAATCACGTCATTCACGAGTGACTGGACTATAGTTCCGAACGCGGCCCCTATGATTATTCCGACAGCCATATCGACGACGTTCCCGCGCATAGCGAATTCTTTAAATTCTTTAAGCATCTCTAATCTCCATTGTGCGGAACTTGGCTCTAGTATCTCACATGCTCATTCCAATATCAATAAATTATCGTCTGAAAATGCCTTATATTAGACTCGGCCTTTACGGGCTGATAAAATGATCATTTTTGAGGCACAGGCGTCTTTCATGGCAAACAACAGAAGAGTTGAAATAATTTACTGCAGGCAGTGCCGCTGGCTGCTTAGGGCATCCTGGATGGCGCAGGAGCTTCTGACGACATTCAACCTCGAGATCGGGGAGGTGGCGCTCGTACCCGGAACGGGCGGGATTTTCGAAGTCAGGGTCGGGGACGAGCTCGTCTGGTCGAGGAAGGAGAGAGGCAGGTTTCCGGATATCAAAGAACTGAAACAGCTGGTTAGAGACAGGGTCGCTCCCGGCAGGGACCTCGGTCACTCGGACGGATAATTTTGAGCGTCTTCGGCCGGGACCGCGGGAGAACACTTGGCTTCCCAGGCTGTGTATAATATTCCCCCATGCCCGTATACCTTCTCGACGATTCCCTGGTTTTCCCTCATCCGATGCTTGCGGAGTCGAACGGGCTCCTCGCGGTCGGAGGGGATCTGAGCGTCCCCAGGCTCCTCCTCGCCTACAGAAACGGGATTTTCCCCTGGTACTCCGAAGACAATCCGATCCTCTGGTTTTCCCCCGACCCCCGTCTTGTACTCTCCCTCCCCGACCTCTACGTTTCGAGGAAACTAAACAAAATTTTGAAGTCTGGCCGTTACGAGGTACTGTTCGACGTGTCTTTCGGCGAGGTCATCAGGAATTGCTCCGAGGTTCCCCGCAAGGGGCAGATCGGGACCTGGATCACGAAGGACATGATCGATGCCTATACCGAGCTGCACGACCGCGGTTATGCCCATTCCGTTGAAATTTATCAGGAAGGGAAGCTCGTAGGGGGGCTCTACGGCGTCGCTATCGGGAGGGTTTTCTTCGGCGAATCGATGTTTCACATAGTGAGCGAGGCATCGAAGGTCGCACTATACTATCTCGTCGAGAGGCTCAGGGAACGGGATTTCGAGTTTATAGACTCCCAGGTCCCCAGCAGTCATATGAAAATGATGGGGGGAAGGGAGGTCGGGAGGGGGCGCTTCCTGGAAATGGTGGGGGAGGCCGTGTGTAAAACGACTCCGCCCGTGAAGTGGAACGACAGCCGGAATTTGAAATCGGAGCGGCTCTGAGAAGCCGGTTTGCGGATTATTACGCGTGTAAATTAAAAATCGTCGGGCAAGGAGGGGCATATGAAGTCGATTCTCTGTTACGGGGATTCAATAACCTGGGGCTATAACCCATCCGACGGCACGAGGTTCCCGTTCGGGGACAGGTGGCCGGGGATACTGCAGACGGAGCTCGGGGAATCGTACAGGGTAATCGAGGAATCTGTTCCGGGCAGGACCACCAATCTCGACAGCCCCTACCTCCCGGACAGGAACGGCAAAAAGTCCCTTCCCCTCGCGCTTGAATGTCACATGCCGATCGATCTCTTCATCTTGATGCTCGGCACGAACGACCTGTGGAAGGCGTTAGGCCTCTCCGCCTCGGATATAGCGGCTTCCTCTATGTCTCTCATATGGACCGTGCAGAAGGCCATGGCGGGGCCCGGGTTCGGAGTTCCCGAGGTACTGCTGATTGCGCCTCAGCCGCTGGGCCCCCTTTCCCCTTTTATGAAATTTTATTTCGAAGGCCGGACGGCCGTTTCCAGGGGGCTCGCGAAAGAGTACAAGAAGGCCGCCGGTATAACGGGCTGTCACTTTCTGGACGCGTCGAAATTCGTGAAGTCGAGCAGGGTCGACGGTGTCCACCTCGACGCGCCCGGGCAGAGGAAGCTCGCGCTGGGGGTGAAAAAGTCCGTGCTTTCGATTCTGGGCGGAAAGTAATAGCGGCGGCGGGCGCTTGACATTAAAATTGAAAATTGCCGGGCTGCATGTATAATGAAGTCCGTTTTATATTTGCAGAACTGGCCGATAAAGTAAAATCCGAGAATAACCAAATGTATTAATAAGAATAAGGAGGCTTTTAATGAGCGATTGGAAGGTTGTAAACCACGGACACCCCGAGATCAAACCATCTAAAGATAGAAGGGCTATCTTCATAGGCAGGTATCAGCCCTATCACATGGGGCATGTAAGCCTGGTCAAGCAGAAGCTCGATAAGGGCGTTCCATGCCTGATAATGGTCAGGGATATCCCGCCCGACCCGCAGAACCCGTTCACCACGGAGCAGACGGTGGATATGATCAGAAAGTATCACGCGAGCAAGGGTGACGACGTCGTGGTCATGGTCATTCCGGATATCGAGTCTGTAAACTGGGGAAGGGGGGTCGGATACGAAATGAACGAATTCTTTCCGCCCGAGGATATAGGGTTCATCTCCGCGACAAAGATAAGGAACGCGATAACGGATGGCAACGACGATTGGCGGAAGCTGGTCGACGAGTCCATTCAGGGCGACGTCGTCAAATATCTTAAAGGTTAGGGCCTGATTCGTAACTCCTCTATATCACTTTATAAATACTGAAATTTTATACCTGGAGGGACGGCGGACAGTCCCCTCCCTCCAGGTATTCCTTTCTCTGAAATTAAATAAAAATCCTCTAAGCCGCTCACATACCAAAACTGAATAACCCGGATACGATTTCCTGAAATCGACATTATAATATTGATGAGAATTAATCGTCCCAGGGTTGGGTAAAATGGCGAAATCTCATAGCGGCGAGAGCGAATTCGACAACTTCCATCAGTTTTACCAATACTATCTCTCCGAGCACAGCCAGCCTCTCAACAGGCGCCTCCATTTTGCGGGGTGCATAATGGTGCTGATAGTAGTCCTTACGGCGCTCCTTTCCCGGGAGTGGGGGATGCTGATCCTGGCGCCCGTTTTCGGATACGGGCTCGCGTGGGCGGGGCACTATTTCGTCGAGAAGAATAAACCCGCAACGCTCAGACACCCGGTCTGGAGTTTCATGGGCGACTGGGTTATGTTTAAAGACGTAATGACGGGTAAGGTCAAGCTCTAGATTTATCCTGCTGAACAATCTTTTTGCGGTCTCCCTTCTGAGAGATATTCTGTAGACCGTGTTTACATAAACGCACATCTATGGGTAAAATCATTCATCCCCGTATCTTGTTCTGTTACCGGGTGAAGGCTTATCCGCAATGCCCAGGCTTCTTGTCTTTCAACATGTAGCACACGAGATACTCGGTACACTCGATCCCGTGTTGAGGAACTCCGGGTTCAGGATAAAATACGTCAATTTCGAGCGTCATCCGGACATCACACCCGGTCTCGGGGGCTATGACGGCCTTATAGTGCTCGGGGGCCCGATGAATGTGGACGAGGTCGACAGATACCCGAATCTCGCCCGTGAAGTACACTCGATCCAGAGCGCCGTGAGGTCGGGTATGCCCGTTCTGGGCATATGCCTCGGCTCGCAGCTGATCGCAAAAGCCCTCGGCGCGAGGGTCTATAAGAACGAGGAGAAGGAAATCGGGTGGTACGACCTTTCCCCCACGGAGGCGGGCGGCAGGGACCCGCTTATGTCTCACTTCTCCGGTACGGAAAAAATCTTCCAGTGGCACGGGGACACTTTCGACGTCCCTGAAGGGGCTGTGCTCCTCGCTTCTTCCCCGCTCTGTAAGAACCAGGCCTTCCGTTACGGGGAAAATGTTTACGGGCTCCAGTTTCACCTCGAGGTCGACGAGCCCATGGTCGAGAGGTGGCTCCGGATACCGGGGAATAAAAAAGAGATTGAAGAATTAAACGGCAAGATCGACCCCGAAAGGATAAGAAAGGAATCGCCCGAATACATCCCTCGCCTGAAGGAGCTCAGCGACAGGGCTTTTGCGGAATTCATCGGGTTTTTCGGTTTCAATAAAAAACGCAGGACCCTCCCTTCGAGGTAATATTAACTGCCTATTTTTCGTTCGAGTTGTTTGTCTTTTTCTGCGCCTGCTGCTTTCCAAATTTCCTGTAGTCCTCGGCGAACTCCCGTAGTTTTTTATCGACGAGGTAGTTAATGCTCCCCCTCTTGAACTTTCCTCCCTCCCCCCTTGCCCCTGCCTCCTTCCCCGTCATGGTTTCAATGGCCTGGTCTATCGTCTCGACCGGGTAGATGTGGAATTTCCCCAGCTTGACCGCTTCGACGACCTCCTTCTTGAGCATCAGGTTCTTGACGTTCTGGTAGGGTATAACGACTCCCTGCTCGCCCGTGATGCCTTTGGCCTTGCACACGTCGTAGAACCCCTCGACCTTTTCGTTCACCCCTCCGATCGGCTGTATCTGTCCCTTCTGGTTCACGGAGCCCGTGATCGCGAGACCCTGCTTTACAGGGACGCCGGAGAGGCTCGAGAGGAGCACTATGAGCTCGGCCGCTGACGCGCTGTCCCCGTCGATCGTTTCGTAGCTCTGCTCGAACCCTATGCTTGCCGAGAGGCTGAGCGGCTTGTTCTGAGCGTACTTGGCTCCGATGTATCCGCTCAGGATGAGGACGCCTTTATCATGAATATTGCCGCTCATCCTCGATTTCCTTTCGATATTCACGACACCTTCCGTGCCCATGAATGTTTCGCACGTTATGCGTGACGGTTTTCCGAACGCATAGTCCCCCGTGTTATACACGGCGAGCCCGTTTATCTGCCCTGTCACCATGCCCTCCGTATCGACGAGCAGGACTCCCTTTGCGATTAACTCCTGGATCTTTTCTTCCACCATGTTCGATCTGTAGATCTTTTCCTCGATCGCCTTCTCGACATGCGCGCGTTTTGTGAGCCTGTCCCCGCCGTCCTGCTTCGCCCAGTAATCCGCCTCTTTCAGGATTTTGGTAATCGACCCCAGCTGTACGGACAGCTTGCTCTGGTCACCCGACAGTCTCGAGGAATACTCGATAACCGTTTCGAGTCCGCTCCTGTCGAACGGGTTGAGTCCGTCCCTGTCGCATATCGACTTTATGAAGCATGAGTATTGGGACAGCGTAGTGTCGTCCCTGTCCACGACCGAGTCGAAGTCGGCTTTCACCTTGAAGAGCTTCCTGAAATCCTCATCGTAGGCATACAGCATTTGATAGAGATAGGAATTTCCGGCGATTATCACCTTGAGGTCGAGTTTTATAGGCTCGGGTCTCAGACCGATCGTGCTCGAATATCCGAACTGCTGATACAGGTCCTCTATCCTTAGCTCCTGGTTCTCTATGGCTTTCTTGAGTGAGTCCCATACGAAGGGGAATTTGAACATATCGAGCGCTTCGAGCACAACGTAACCGCCGTTCGCCTTGGCGAGGGAGCCCGGGCGTATCATTGTAAAATCCGTGAACAGCGCCCCGAACCTCGCCTCTTTCTCTATGGAGCCGAACAAATTCGGATAAGTGGGGTGCGACTCGAATATCACCGGCGCACCTTCCGTGAGAGAGTTGTCGATGAACACGTTAACCTTGTATTCGGTAAAAGTCTGTGGCTGCTGCTGCGGCATCCTGTAGGCGAAGGGCATCCCGCCCGCCTGCATGTTTTTGTCCGGGAGGAAATTGTCTATATTTTCGAGTATGTGTTTCTGGACCTGATCGAAATAATCGATTATTTGCGGGAGCAGCTGGTATTTTTCACTCAGGCTTTCGATAAGGCCGCGTACGGCGAAGAGGGCGACCCGTCTCTCGAGCTCCTTTAACCTCTCGGCAGCCTCGTTTTCTATTTTCCGGGCCGCTTTCAGGGCTTCCGCGACTTCGTTATCCGTCTTTTCCTTTCTATTTATGATGTCGTTCCTGGCAGCTTCGTCGAGGGCGTTGTATTGCTCCTGCGAGACGGGCTTCCCTTCGAGGAGCGGAATCGTGATTATCCCCGTCGGGGAAAATTGTATCTGTATGTTATTCTCTCCGGCCTTTTTCTGGAGCTCTTCGAAGAGGACGCTTTTCTGCCTCTGGAACTCGTTCATAACGGCCTGCTTCTGTTCCTCGAACTCCTTGCTCTCGAATGCCCTCGGTATGTCGGTCTTCAGGATATGGAGGAAATCCTCCATGTCTTTTTTAAAAAGCTTCCCCCTGCCCGTCGGGAGCTCGAACGCCTTGGGCTCGTTCGGGTCCTGAAAATTATATACGTAGCACCAGTCCTTCGGCGTGGGTTTGGTTTTAGCCACCCTCGCCAGCATTGTCTCTATCGTCGTCGATTTCCCCACCCCGGTCGGTCCCACGAGAAAAATATTGTATTCCGAGTAATCCATTCCTATGCCGAATTCTATCGACTCGACAGCCCTTTTCTGACCTATGAAGTCCGTGCACGGCGGAAGGTCGTCCGTGGTCTTGATATTGAGCTGGCTAAGATCGCAAAACCTGTAGACCTGTGAGGCTTTCAGTTCCTGAACCTTTCTCATCGGCATTCTCCTCTCCTGAGCCTATAACCCCTGTATGAATATTAATTCGAAATCAGCGTGAAATAGTACCATCTTGCGATACCCCAATCAAAAGTGTATAACCTCTCTATCGCGGATCAGGGTATATCCAGATTATTCTGTATTTACGCTAAAGACGCAAGTAATTTTAACCCGGCTCCCAGGGCTTTCTCCCCCCGATTCCGGGTTCCTTTTAAAAATTATCATATTGTTTATCATTATTGCCTGATTATACGGGAATGACCCTGAACGGACATACCGTTTCATATAACGATGGAGAGGACTAGATTGAGACATCTTGCCGCGCTAACGGTTCTGGTATCGGCATTTATCATTTTGTCATGCGCTTCGCCCGGCTCCAGATACGACGGGGAGACCGGGAAGGGACCCCTCTTCCCTGTGGAAAAGGACTTTAAATGGGGATTTATAGACAGAAAAGGGGATCTTGTAATACCATATAAATATGAAGGCGCCGTAGATTTCTCGGAGGACAGGGCGCTCGTCAAGGTAGACGGCAAATGGGGCTATATCAACGAGTTCGGCATAATGGTCATAACGCCTGAGTTCGAAGAGGCGCAGAAATTCTCGGAAGGGTTCGCTCAGGTCGGGATAGACGGCCGTTACGGATACATAGATAAAGTCGGCAAGGTCGTTTCCGAGCCCCGGTTCGAGAAGTCGGAGCCGTTCTCCGAAGGCCTCGCCGGCGTGAAAATCGACGGCAGGTGGGGATATATAAACAAAGAGGGGAAAATGGTTATCACACCCCGTTACGACAGGGCGTTCAGCTTCTCCGACGGCTACGCGCTCATCGTGGTCGACGGCAAGGGCGGGTACATAAAGAAAAGCGGGAAGGTCTTCATTAAACCCGGATACGAGTGGGCCGAAGGGTACTCGGAGGGGCTCGCCTGCGTTCTCCGCGATGGGAAGTACGTGTATCTCGACAAATACGGCGAGGTAAAGCTTAAGACCGATTTCGAGGGCGCGAGGCATTTCAAAGAGGGCGCGGCCGTGGTTACCAGGCACGGCAAGCAGGGTTTTATAAACAAGACCGGGCTCGTTATAGTACAGCCGGAATACGAAGAAGCGGGTGATTTTTCCGAAGGGCTCGCGACAATAAGGCAGAACGGCAAATGGGGTTTCGTCAACAAGAGGGGAGAGGCCGTCATAGCGCCCCGATACCAGACCGCGGTAAGCTTTTCAGAGGGGCTCGCGATAGTCGAGCTTGGAAACGGCAGCTGGGCCTACATAGACAAGAAGGGGAAATTCGTATGGAAATCGTTCGAATGAGTATTACACAGCCGAATGCAGCCCGTCACCCGGCTCCTATCTTTTGAGCCTTTTCCTCGGCCGTCTCCTCTTCCGCGTCCCCGTTTTGCGGGGACTTCAATAGCCCGCCCGTCGAGCCCAATATAAGGGCCACGCCCAGGAGCGTGGTCAGCTGAAACGCGTGCTGCCAGATGATAAGGTCGTATCCGGCCGAGAACCCGACCCTCATAAACCCGGCTGAAGCCACACCCGGGGCTTCTCCGATCGCAAAAGCCTTGGTCATGGCGAGCTGGCCTACGGTCCCGAATACTCCGACGCCGGCAAGCATCAGGAGATTCGCAGGTTTTTCCATGAACGAAAAATCGAATTCCTTACCGAGAACCAGTATCAGAACCAGGCACACCGCCGAGGCTGTTCCCGAGAAGTGCGCGACGATGGTCCTGGGATCGATGTCCTTCAGCTTTCTGAGGAGTATCATGACTATAGCTCCCGCGAAGGCGGCGAAGAGCGCAGCGAGCCCGGCAATGCTCTGGCCGGTTATGTGCGCATGCTCGACGAGTATGACGCCCGCCATCCCCAGGATTATAGAGAGCCATATCCTTTTGCTGGTCGTCTCGCCGAGGAGGAACCCCGCCAGTATGGCCACCCAGATGGGTCTCGATTCCGTGATGACCGCCACGTTCGATATGGGCAGCTTCGTCAGGGCGTAGAAGGTCGCAATCATTGCGGCGCAGCCCACCAGGCTCCTCAGCCAGAGAAGTGGTCTGTCGAGGAGGAACGGCTTTAATCCGGCGCGCCGTGTCAGGACGAGCGCTATCACGAAAGACATGAACATCCTGAGGAATGCCAGTATCAGCCAGTCGCATTCGCTGCCGAGGGCGTGTATGAGGGCCCCCATCGTCGCGAAATCGAACCCCCCCAGAATCATCCAGAAGAGCGCCTTGTTGTTTGAGTAAGAGAGAGTGCCCAGGCCTACTATTCTTTTCATTCGTTCCCTTTTGTAAGCGTGGACATCTGCCTGCTCTTCCGAGCCGGTGTTTCCTTTACTCATTCAAGACCACAGGCCGATAAAAGGTATATGAATAATATACCCGAAGGCGGGTCTCCGTATTGATTAACGGCATCGGGCTTGCACGGGTCGACCCGGATTCACGGCGTTCTATGAATTCTTACGGGAGCTTTCGATTCACAGGAGACGGTCGTGGTCCTTTAGAAACCTCATGACTATTTGATTGAATTCGTCGGGCTTTTCTATCGGGGGGACGTGACCGCAGTGTTTAATCGTAACCAGGGTCGAGTTCTTTATCTTCTCCCTCAGGATCCTCGAATATTTAACGGGGACGAGTATGTCCTCTTCCCCTGCGATTATGAGTGTGGGGGCCTCTATTTCCGATACGCGGTCGCGGAGGTCGTGCCCCCTGCTGGCCCTCGAAAGGTTGACGACCGACTTTACCGGGTTTAACGCCATATTGATCTCCTTCATCGCCATCATTCTGTCGAGGTTCTTTTTCGTGAACTCTTCGGAGAACAGATAGGGAAGGGCGACGTCGTATCTGAGTCCGCTGCCCCCGTCCTCCGCCGCTTTTATCCATGAAGTGATTACAAGCCAGAGGAGCGTGTCCACGTATGAGCACGTATCCACCAAAACGAGCGCCCCCGTTTTCTCGGGGTAGCTGAGGGCGAAGTGCTGCGCTATCATGCCGCCGTTCGAGAGCCCGATAATGTGAGCCCTCGGTATCTCCAGCTTCTCCATCAGTCCGCGGAGGTCCTCCGCGTGCATTTCCTGCGAATATTCCATATCCGGCTTGTCCGACCCCCCCTGGCCCCTGCAGTCGTATCTCAGCATCATGTACCTTTTGCCGAAGGGCTCCACCTGCAGGAGCCAGCCGTTCAGGTCCATGGTCAGGCCGTTAATGAAAACTACGGTCGGACCGTACCCGGATATCTCGTATTGGAGTTCTATGTCTATGGAGTCGATCTTTACTCTAGGCATACTTCTCGGGCGTCCCCGGGGCGTCCTTAAAGAGGTCCCTCAGGTCCCTGATGACGTAGTCGGGTTTGGTTTCGGAATGTTTTATGTCCTCTTCGGAAGTCGATCCGGAGAGGGCGAGTATCGCCGCGATGCCCGCGTTCCTCCCCCCCTGAACGTCGGTGTCGAGACGGTCCCCTATGATCGCGAACCTCTCCCTGTCCCTGTGCAGATGCTCGGCGAGCGCCACTTCGAACATTATCACCTCGGGTTTGCCGGCCACTACAGCCTTCCTGCCGCACGCGGTCTCAATCGAGGCGAGCATCGCGCCCGTGGCAGGGATGAGTCCCTCGGGAGAAGGGTAGGCGGGGTCGCGGTTCGTGGCGAAAAATTCCGCCCCGCCGCGTATCGCAAGCGTCGCCAGCTTCATTTCCTCGTAATGGAACTCGGGGTGCCCGCCGACGATGACGAAGTCCGCTTTCTTGGCCTCTTCTCCGCTGACCAGATCGAGCCCCGTAAGTCTTATTTCGTCCTTGAGCGAGCTGCTCCCGACGACGTACGCACTTTTGTCCCTGATGTCCGGGTAGGAGTTCCTGATATGGTGCGCGATCGCCATTCCCGACGTAACGACGTCTCCCGGATTTACGACGATACCCATCTCGCCGAGCTTTTTCGAATACTCCGCTGCGGTCTTTCCCGGATCGTTGGTCAGGAAGATTACTATCTTCCCGCTTTTCTTGAGGAGGTTTATCGTTTCGACTGCGCCCTCGGTCGGGCTTTCCCCCACGTACACCACGCCGTCCAGGTCAATGAGAAAACAGTCGAATAGGTCAGCGAGTCTCATTAGGTTCGTTCGGGAGAGAATCGAAAAATACAGTCCTGGGGTTTTGGCCTGCCGGAATCAGCCCCAAATGTGCCTCATCAGCTCTTCCTGCTTATCGTTTCCGGATTCCTTTTTGAAGAGCGATATTACCCTCAGCTGGTCGTCCTGCGAGATCTCTACCCCGATCAGGTTCAGCACGTCCACTGCCGCCTGCCTGTAACCATCGTAGAACCCTTCCCCTTCCCCCGAAGCCCTTACGGTCTTTGAGTCGAGAAATAGCGCTATCGCAGCGAACTCGGGCGGGACGTCATCCGAAATCTCGAGATGATAACCTTCCATATGGCCGACGAGCAGGTGTTTCTGCCAAGCCTCTATGACTTTCTCTATTTCTTCCTTCTTCATAACAATAACCTAACTACTATTCCAGTGTGCTTCAAGTATTAAGGGTACATAGGCATCCCCCGGGTCCGTTAACACGGTCCCGGCAGGGTCCGGCTCTAACCGCCCCCTCAGCCGTTCCTGTTGTGGAGGAGCTTGCTGGCGACGATTATATTGTCCCTGCCCGCGGCCTCCGCTATCTTGACTGCTTCACCCAGACTGACTTTATCCGAAAGCGTGGCGAGCTTCAGCAGCATCGGCAGGTTGACCCCTGAGATAACTTCCACGTTGTTTTCTTCGAGGAATGTAAGGCTGATGTTGGAAGGCGTCCCTCCGAACATATCGGTGACGAGGAGTATGCCGTCTTTCCCCTTCACCTTTTTAATGGCGTTTTTTATTTCCTGCTTGAAAGTCTCGAACTCCCTGTCGGGGTGAAGGCAGACCCCTTCCATTTTCACGGGCGGGTTCGACGAGAGTACGAAATTCACGGCCGCGATAAGTTCCTTTGCCAGCTCTCCGTGGGTTACCACTACAATGCCTACCATCCCGGTTATCTCCTTAGCTCTTTGATATGTCCCTGTGTATGGTAACGGGGGACAGTTGACTGAAATGATCGGACAGTTTTCCGGCGATGACGACCGACCTGTGCTTCCCGCCTGTACACCCTATGGCTATCGTGAGGTACGACCTTCCCTCTTTCTCGTATTTCGGAATCAGGAATTCGAGGAGATCCGTGAGTTTCCGTATGTACTCGTTCGTGTCTTCCCGGTCCATAACGAATTTCACGATCTGGTCGTCGAGCCCGTTCAGTTCCTTTAGCTCCTCCACGAAAAAGGGGTTCGGCAGGAACCTCACGTCGAACACCAAGTCGGCGTCGTATGGGTGCCCGTGCTTGTAGCCGAAGGACAGTATGTTGACGAGCAGTTTCTGGGAGCGCGATTTGTCGAATTTGTTTTTAATCAACTCCTTCAGCTCGTGTACGTTGAAATCCGAGGTATCTATGCTATAGCTCGAGAGTTCCTTCAGGTCCCTCAGCATTTCCCGCTCCCTGGATATGCCTTCGAGTATAT
Organism: Candidatus Dadabacteria bacterium; assembly: GCA_020027805.1. Classification (GTDB taxonomy): domain Bacteria; phylum Desulfobacterota_D; class UBA1144; order Nemesobacterales; family UBA2774; genus 2-12-FULL-53-21. The sequence goes on along the minus strand of JAHKKQ010000032.1, from coordinate 6,666 downwards.
TCCCGTTGACCGACAGCGGGTGCTTCCTGCGCGTTTCCTTGTATCTCCTGACGAGCGCTGTGTCTGAAGAGTCGAGGAAGATTACGTCGATCGGGTGGCCTTTTTCCTTCAGGTCTTTTATGACCTCAGGCGCACCCTTGAAAAATACCCCTTCGCGGATATCAACGACCAGAGCTATTTTATTGATATCTCCCTGGGAATTCTCGCAAAGCTCGATAAATTTCGGGAGCAGCATCATCGGGAGGTTATCGACGCAGTAATAGCCCAGGTCCTCGAGAACGTTCATTGCGGTGCTTTTTCCCGAGCCGGAAACGCCGCTGATGATAACCAGATTAGTCATTAAATTCCATTTTGGCGGCGTGCTGATATTCAAGTGTCGAAATTATAGGATGAGCCGACGCCGCTCATTTTCAATAATTGATTTCGTGCGCCTACTTCTATTATAGTAGCCGTATTTCTGCCGGGGCTTACGGGGATGACCAAATGGGGGAGTTGTACGCCGAGGATACTGTAATTACTGGTTTCGATTCCGAGCCTGTCGTATTCCGTGCCCGGATCCCATTGAACAAGCTCTATAACCATGTCGATCTCTCTCTTGTCCATAACCGATGTCGTCCCGAACAGGTCTTTTATATTAATTATACCCACACCCCTGACTTCCATGAGGTGTTTTATGCGCTCGGGTCCGTTTCCGACGAGCTTCGATACTCCGACTTTCCTTATTTCGACTATGTCGTCTGAGATGAGTTTAGAACCTCTGATTATTAAGTCAAGAGCGCACTCGCTTTTGCCGATACCGCTCTTTCCGAGTATCAAAACCCCGAGTCTGTGTATGTCCATCAGCACGCCGTGGACAGTCGCGAAGGGGGCGAGCCTGACCTCCAGTATCTCCTGGAGGAGCGAGATCAGCTTTCCTGTATAGAGCTTGGTCGTAAAAAGCGGGATGTCCCTCTTGTTGCAGGACGCCTTCAGCGCCTCGTCCGGCTCGAGCTCTTTTGAGATTATGAAACAGGGGACGTCCTGGAACGCGAGGCTCTTGGTAACGCTCTCTTTCTCGATCCCCTTGAGCCTTTCGAAATAAGCTATCTCCGTCTTGCCGAGTATCTGTATCGTGCCTTGTTCGAGCTTCAAATCCGGGTCCAGCAGCTTGAGTCCCGGTTTCTGTATCCTGTCCGAGTATATCTCGCGGGAGAGCCCCTTCCGGCCCGCGATCAGCTCTATCTGGAGCTCCCCGCCCCAGGTTTTATATAGTTCTTCGACTCGGAGTATGGTCACGTTTTCAGAGTCTCGCGTCTTCCATGATTATGGAATCGTATATCTCGTCCTGGGTTTCGAGATTCATTAACTTTGCGCGGAGCTCCGGGTTCTTGAATATCTTGGAGATCCTCGCGAGGAGCTGGATGTGGGCCCCTATAGAGGTCTCGGGCGCGACCAGTATGATGAACAGGTGGGTCAGCTTCGAGTCGAGCGAGTCATAGTCTATGCCTTCTATGCTCCTCCCGAAACCGGCTATGATGTCTGATACGCCGCTCATCTTGGCATGCGGTATCGCGACCCCGGAATCGACAGCCGTGCTGCAGAGCTTTTCCCTTTCCATGAGCACTTCGATCAGTTTTTCGTCATTGATATTCGGGTATGCCGAGGCCAAATTTTCCGCGAGCTCTCTGATTACGTCCGGCTTCGATCTGGATTGGAGGTTGGGAATAACTGTTTTTCGTTCCAGCACATCGGAGATTTTCATTGCGTCGCTTGTCAGCTTCAGGGCTCAATTAAAGTTACTTGCCCTCTGTCGTCGATATAAAGCACGTTCATATCGTTACTGGCGCTGTTTCGGAAGGTGACGAAGTTCGCGTCGGAGACGTGGAGCTGTGAGGAGGCTTCTTCGATCGTCATGGGCTTTTCGGGCAGCCTGCGGACCCTTATATTCGTCAATTTCCCGATACCGGTTTCCGGAGCGGCGGGCGTGCCCGCGGCTCCTTCTTTATTCCTTGCCCCGCTCCTTCTCTTGGACGTTTTCTTTTTGTCCGTCTCTTTCTTGATCTGCTTGATGATAACGTCTACGGCGCTGTCAATCGCCGTGTACATGTCGGTGGTTTCAAACGAGCTCGCGGCCCTGAGATTCCTGCTGTTGATGGATATCTCCGCCGTGTCCCTGAACTTCTCCGATGACAGAACGAAGTTCACGTCGCACGCCTCGGCGCCTGTTTTCAAATACTTCTCTATCCTCTTTGATTTCTTGACGGCGTAGGACTTAAGCTTTTCGGGGTCCCGGTTATTGTTTATATGTCTCGTCGTTATTCTTACTCTCATTTCTTTTCTTCCCTTTTTGCGCAGCTCTGGCCGAAGAAGATGGTATTTTAAGGGTTTTTCTATATTTTGCAACAGTTCTTCTGGCGACGATTACATTCCTTCTCTCGAGTATTTTAGAGATGTCCTCGTCCGAGTAGGGACTCTGCGGAAGCTCCTCCGCCACTATCTCCCTTATCATGGATTTAACCCTTTCGAACGACACCTCCTTGCCGTGAGAAGTCTCGATCTTTCTTGAAAAGAGGGACTTCAGCTCTATAGTCCCCTGGGGCGTCTGGATGTATCTCCGGCTCGTGATGCGGCTCACGGTGGATTCGTGTACGCCGACCGACTGCGCGACGTCCTTCAGGATGAGGGGCCTTATATAATCTTTGCCGTGCTCGAAGAAGTCCCTCTGCACTTCGACTATCTTGGCTATGATTTTCTTTACGGCGGCTTCGCGCTCATCGAGGCATTTCATTATCCTCTGCGCGGCTTCTATCTTTTCTTTGAGGAAAATTTTCGCCTCCGGCGGCAGGGTCTTTTCCTTTTTGAGGAGGTTCCTGTAGTAGCTGCTGATTCTGACCTTCGGGAAATCCCGGTTCAGCTGGACCTGGAGCTCGTTGCCCACCTTGTATACGTAGAAATCCGGGACTATGTATTTTTCCGGGTCCTTCTCGAAATAAGGCCTCCCCGGCTTGGGCTCGAGCGTGGATACCGCCATCAGCGCTTCCTTCACGTCCTCGGCCGAGCAGCCGAGGCCCTCGGCGATCTCGAAAAAATCTTTACCGTCCAGGTCTTCGAGATGGTCTTCGATGAGCTTTATAATGATGCAATCTTCCGAGTATCCGAGGTCGAGCGCCTGGATCCTGAGGCATTCCCTGAGGTCTCTCGAGCATGTCCCCGTGGGGTCGAATCCCGTCTGGATTCGGGTCAGGACATCATTGATCTTTCGTAGAAGTTCCTCGTCGGGTTTCGGGGAATCGTCGTCGGGCAGGTTGTTCGCTGTTTCCAACCCGCTCTCTTCATCCGGCGAGGCCGGCTCCGGACCGTTAAGATAGAGCTTCCCGATTCCCTCGACGTCTATCTCCAGGTATCCGTCCTCGTTCGTGTTCCCGATTATGATCGAGCCTATCTGCATATCGCTCGACTCGCCTCCGAACAGCCGGCTGTCCCCGGTTATGCCGAAGTCGATCACTTCTTCCGACGGGCTGTTTTCGCTTTTCTCTTTCGCTTCTTCCGTTTCTTCGAGTGTGGGGTTTTCTATCAGCTGTTCTTCGAGGTAGTCCTTCAGCTCGAGCGTGGTCATCTGTATGAGCTTCAGGAATAGCTGAAGCTCCTGGGTCAATATAAGGCGCTGCTGAAGCACCTGCCTCTGTGAGGTGGTTTGGCTGAGATTAGTGCTCATAACCCGCTCGTGCAATTCTAGTTAGAATCCCCATCAAATTCCATGCCAATTCAAAGATATATTACAAGCTTATAACCTATTTGTCTAAAATGCCAGCGTTTTTTCTGACCGGCGGAGCGGACGCGCACACGGATTCCTCTGTTAGGCAAGCTGCCCGGGGACTTTTACTTCAAGCGGGGGAATGCCTCGTTTTATTTCCCCCTCGCGACCTCGCTGCTCATAAGTGTAATAATTTCCATTATCCTGAGTGTAATATTCCGCGGCAGGTAAGGGTTCTCCGCTCAGTGGGCCTGGGCAGGGACCGCCCACTTCCTCTTTTTGGACATGACCGATTCGTACGCCCTTATCTTGTCCTCGTTATTGAGCGTGAGTGCGATGTCGTCCAGGCCTTCGAGGAGTGTTTTCTTCTTGAACGGATCTATGTCGAACCCGGCTTTCCACCCGTCTTCTCCCTCTATGCTCTGGGTCTCGAGATCGACCGTGAGCCTGTAGCCTTTCTTCGAGTTCACCCTCGAGAAGAGCTCTTTTACCAGGTCTTCATGGAGGACTACGGGGAGTATGGAGTTCTTGAAGCAGTTATTGTAGAAGATGTCGGCGAATGATGGAGCTATGATAATCTGGAACCCGTATTCCCTGAGCGCCCACGGGGCGTGCTCGCGTGAGCTGCCGCTTCCGAAATTCTGGCCCGCCAGGAGAATATTGGCTCCCTTCAGGTGCTCCTTGTTGAGCTCGAACTCGGGGTTGAGCGTGCCGTCCTCGTTATAACGCCAGTCAAAAAACAGGAACTCTCCGAAGCCCGTCCTCTCTATCCTCTTTAAAAACTGTTTCGGTATTATCTGGTCGGTGTCTACGTTCATCCTGTCGAGAGGGGCGACCACCCCCGTGACTTTTTTAAGCGGTTCCATGTTTAGTCCCTCTTTAGATTTCCTTTTGTAAGTCCCATTCCCTAACGTCTACGAAGTGTCCTTCTATCGCTGCCGCGGCGGCCATTATCGGGCTTACAAGGTGTGTCCTCCCGCCTTTGCCCTGGCGTCCCTCGAAGTTCCTGTTGGACGTGCTCGCGCACCTCTCGCCGGGCTCCAGTATGTCGGGGTTCATTCCGAGACACATGCTGCACCCCGATTCCCTCCATTCGAATCCGGCCTCCTTGAATATCTTGTCGAGGCCTATCTTCTCCGCCTGGAGTTTCACGAGCTGCGACCCCGGGACTACCATGGCCCTCACCGTAGACGCGACTTTTCTGCCCCTCACTATCTTCGCCGCCTCCGTCAGGTCCTGTATCCTCGAATTCGTGCATGAGCCTATGAAAACCCTGTCGACCCGTATATCCCGTATCGGGGTCCTGGCTTTTAGCCCCATGTATTCGAGCGCGCTCTGGGTCGCCTTCCGGTTATTCTCGTCGTCCATCGCGTCCGGGTCGGGCACCGTGCCGGTGATGTCCGTGACCATGCCCGGGTTCGTCCCCCAGCTCACCTGCGGGGCCATTTCGGAGGCGTCGAGCGTGATAGATTTATCGAATACCGCCCCGTCGTCGGTCCTGAGCTTCCTCCATTCGGCGACAGCTTCCTCGTACTCCCTGCCCTTGGGGGCGTATCTCCGCCCTTTTATATATTCGAATGTTTTCTCGTCGGGCGCGATCATCCCCGCCCTAGCGCCCGCTTCGATCGACATATTGCAGATCGTCATCCTCTCTTCCATCGTCAGGACCTCGATCGCGGGGCCGCGGTATTCTACTACCGTCCCGGTCGCGCCGGCCGTGCCGATATGTCCTATGATGCTGAGAATAATGTCCTTGGCGGTTACTCCGTAGCCGCGCGTTCCTGTAACCTTGACCTCGAACTCCCTGGGGAGGCTCTGCCTGAGGCACTGCGTCGCAAGCACGTGCTCGACCTCGCTCGTGCCTATCCCGAAAGCGAGAGCGCCGAACGCTCCGTGAGTGGAGGTATGGCTGTCCCCGCAGACGATCGTGAGACCGGGCTTCGTCAGACCGAGCTCGGGCCCTATGACGTGTACTATGCCCTGCATTTCGCTATTGATGTTGAGGCCGAAGAGCGTAACGCCGAACTCCTCGCAGTTCTTCCTGAGCACCTCTATCTGCTGCGCCGATATCGGGTCTTCGATGGGCAGCGCCCTGTTGGTGGTCGGCACGTTGTGGTCCATGGTGGCGTATGTGAGATCGGGTCTCCTTACCCGCCTTCCCGAGAGCCTCAGCCCCTCGAACGCCTGGGGAGAGGTGACCTCGTGAACGAGATGGAGGTCGATGTAAATCAAGGTCGGCTTCCCAGGCTCTTCGTACACAACATGCGATTCCCATATCTTCTTAAAAAGTGTTTTTTTAGACATGTCCTATCCCTTTCTTAGCTATCCCTTTCTTAGCCTATCTTCAGATCTTAGCTTATCTTCAGAACTAAATTATACATAATAATGAAGTACTTATATAGGTCGCTATACCATGACACCTTAGCTATACAGTTGAAATATAAGTACTAACTCCCATTAATCAATGAGGGTTTTTCTGTAGAAACGCCCGCTCAGACCTTAAACGCCGATCTTCCCGGGTATACGGCCTCGCTTCCGAGCTCTTCCTCTATTCGGAGGAGCTGGTTGTATTTGGCTATCCTGTCGCTCCTCGATGCCGATCCCGTCTTGATCTGCCCGGAATTCGTGGCGACCGCTATATCGGCGATCGTCGAGTCCTCGGTCTCCCCCGAACGGTGCGAAATAATATACGTATATCCGGCCTTCTCGGCCATCCTTATGGCGTCGAGGGTCTCCGTCAGCGACCCTATCTGGTTTACCTTGACCAGTATCGAGTTCGCGGACTTTTCCTTGATCCCTCTTTCGAGCCTCTTCGTATTGGTTACGAACAGGTCGTCCCCCACGATCTGCACCCTCTGCCCGAGCTCCTTCGTGACCATGCGCCACCCCTCCCAGTCGTCCTCGGCGAAGGGGTCTTCTATAGATATTATCGG
>JAHKKQ010000031.1 GCA_020027805.1 Candidatus Dadabacteria bacterium | reverse complement strand
GAGAAACCTCGTCTCGAACCCGGCCTTGTTGTCCGATTTCTCGAAGAACCTGTCGATCCTGAGCCAGGCCATATCGCGTCTTTTCGCCACGAGCTCCTTGCCGACGAAGGGGATATTGTTCTCCGCGTAGCAGGCGGTGATGCATGCGCCGCAGCCCGTGCATTTCTGGAGGTCTATCGACATGCCCCAGTGATACCTGTCGTACTCGATCGGCGGATAGAAATCCGGCTGCTCGTGTTCCTCGTGGTGGATTCCGCGCTCAAGCTCCGTGAGAGTGACCATCTGCGCCACGTCCCTGTCATGCTGGGCGGTCGTGTACTGAGTCTGTACGAATTGCGCGTGCCTGCCCGTGCCGGAGGCCTTTACCTTCGTAGTAAGCCAGGCAAAGCTGCCCGTTATTTTGTCGGTGGACACGGGGAGGATGGAAAGGGGATTGACGCCCCTGTCTTTCGCATACCTGCCGTAGCTCGTATGCCCCTGTCCGATCATCACGGCGAGCGTATCGGGTCTTATTCCCTCATATACATATGCCTGTGTCTCGATTGTTCCGTAAGGCGATTCTATCTTAACGAAATCCCCGAGTTTAACCCCGAGCCTTTTGGCCGTATCAGGGTGTATCTCGACCCACGAGTCCCAGACACCGGTGGTTATCGCGTCGGGCAGCTCCTGGAGCCAGGGCTTGTTCGCCCCTCTCCCGTCGTAGTACTTGTAGGACGGGTAAGCCATAAAATAAAAATCCCCGTCTCCCGTGAACTCAGGCTCTCCGAAGCTTATGCCTGAAATATTCCCTGACGCGGATACCTGCACGGGTGTCGTGTCCCTGTATATCCCGCCGTTCTCGAGCGCTGCGTTCCAGAAGGCCTCGAAATCACCGCCTCCAGTGACGCTCGTCCAGACCTGCTTCCAGGAATCCCTGAGATAATCGTAATAAGAAACCTGCGTATATCTGCCCTTCAAGCCTTCCAACTGCGCGGTCACGGAAAGTATCACGTCCCCCGTGCACCTGGTATTGAAGACCGGGGTCATCACAGGCTGTATGAGCCCGTGTACCCTGGCGTCGGGGATGAAATCACCCCAGGATTCGAGCGTAGTGCTGTCGGGGAGTATGAGATTGGCTTTCTCAGTCGTCTCGTCCATGAAGCTCGAGAAGCTCACCACATATGGGACCTTGCCCAGTGCGTCTTCAAAACCGAGAGATTTCGGAAGGGTGAATACGGGATTTACATTGTATATGAACAATAGGTCGACCTCGCCCTTGGACATCGAATCCACGAGGGATGAAATCTCCTTAAAGGTGCTTACCCCGGAAAGTGTGAGCGCGTTCCCGAAATCTATGGTCTGGCCGACATTCCCGGCGACGTAATTAAGAATATTTATAGCGACCAGGGTTTCAGTGGCGTTCGTCGATGTATTCGCGATACCGCCACCGATGGCGAGGCTCGGCCGCATGGAAGAGAATTCCTTGGCTATCTCCTTTATCGTATCGACCGGTACATCAGTGACCGAAGAAACCTTTTCGGGCGTATATGCGCCGAGCAGGCCGGCGAATCCGCCTCCGCCGTTAGCGGGCATGCCCCCACTCACAATGACGTTCGCTATTCCGAGCGCGAGGACCGCTTCCGTGCCCGGCTTTATTGAGACCCACTCGTCGGCGTTTACGCCGGTGAGCGACGCCCTCGGCTCCACGTGGACGAATTTCCCCATGGATTTGTCTTTATAACCGTGCATCTCGCTGAACTGCCTCGTGTAGAGGGTAGGCGACAGCCAGGTCTCTATGAAATCAGCCCCGAACGAGAGCAGGTACTTCGTTTTATCTATATTGTATGTGGGTATCTTATCTATTCCGAATACGATACGGTTCGCTTCTTTCAGCGGCTCGTATGAGTAGGCTTCGTATGAGAGGTGTTTTCCTCCGATCGCGGACATCCAGTCGTCGATCAGGTTCCCCAAAGTCCCTTCATTGTGGTCGGAGAGGAACACTATCCTTCCGCTCCCGCCCTTCTTCCTGACCTCTTCGATCTTTTCCGCGAGCGTCTTCTGGGCGTCGTCCCACCCCCGAGGCTCGAGTCTTCCGAGGTCGTTTCTGCTGAGAGGCGACCTCGTGCGGTCGGGGTTATAAAGCCCCTGAAGCATGGCCTGCCCCTCGGCGCAGCTCCCGCCCATGTTTATCGGGTTTTTCGGATTCCCCTCGACCTTGATCGCCCGTCCCTCGCGGTTCTTGACGATGATACCGCAGCCCGCCGGACACTCACGGCAGGTGCTCGCATACCAATTGGGGACCCCGGGGATTATCCCTTCGGGCGGGATGACGTAAGGGATGATCTGCTCGGCCGGATTGGAGCAGCCGCCTGCTACCGCGGCCGTGCCTCCGGCTACTCCTATTATCTTAAGGAAATCCCTTCTCTTTATGCCGCCCTTTTTATCTTGAGACATTTCCTCCTCCAATTAATAATGACACGTGAGACAGTCTTTCAAGTGAGCCAATTCCTCGTGATCTTTGGCATTGTCCGTATGACAGGTGATACAGAATCCCATGTTGAGCCTGGTTACCTGGTAAACCTGGTCCATGTTTGCAACGTCGCCGTGGCAGGCGGCGCATTCGAACCCGCGCTTTATGTGCCTCTTGTGGTTAAAATGGACGTAATTCGGCATCGTGTTGACCTTGTTCCACGGTATAGGCTCTTTCTTCGCCCAATACTCCCTGACCTTGGCTATCTCCTGCTGGAGATTAATGGTAGTGCCGCCGAAATCGTACTCGACGTCGCGCCCGGCTATATGGGTATGACAGCCCATGCATTTTTTGACCGATGGTATTCCGGGGTTAGGGGATACATCTACAAAGCTGTGGCAGTATTGACAGGGTATCTGATCGTTTTCGCCGCCGGCGTGGATTTTATGGCTGAACCTGACCGGCTGAACAGGTCCTTTATTGCTGCTTTCCGCGTTATCGAAAAAATACAAGCCCAGAAAAATAGCCAGTGTCAGAACAGGCACTGAAAGCAATGTAATCCGTTTTCTCATCCAATTTACCTTAGCTCTGGAGTGTGTCCATTTGGAAAGTTAAATCAAAGTAATAAAAAAACGCCTAGTATGTATATCATACCAAGGAAATCTGTCAAGTTCCGCCGTGCGCCCTTAAAATGCGAATCCCTGCGGACACATATGCAGACAGGTGATCCCGCAATATTTCAATTTTTTGATGGGAAAAAGCGATGGGAAAAAGTAAGGCCTAGAGCAGCCGCTCGAGAAATTCCTGAAAGTCGAATGTCCCGCCCAGGGAGGGAGCGAAAGCCGAGCGGGCCAGCTCTCTTATGCCGCCTGTCCTGCCCTCCTCAACAGACAGTGAAGGGTCCGACGGAAATACCCCCGCGACAGGCGCTCCGGTCATCCGGGCTATGAGCTCGGGGTTGGTGCGTTCGGCAAGTCCCGGAGAGGCAGGAAAACGGTTGATTACAATCCCGATTACATCGAGGCCTCTCCTTCCCGCGGATTCGGCCGTAAGGACCGTATGGTTCAATGTGCCGAGGCCGGGGCGTGTGACTATAAGCAGAGGAAGACCGAGGTCCGAGGCGAGGTCGGCCATCAGATAATCCTCCCTTATCGGGACAAGGAGCCCACCCGCCCCTTCCACGATAACCGTGTCGTGTGCGGTAGAGAGTCTGCGAAATGCCTTGTCTATTTTAGCCGTATCAATTTTTATTCCCGCGAGCGCCGAAGCGGCGAGCGGCGAAAGGGGTTCCCGAAACCGGTATATACATACATCGTCGGGTCGGTACTTTGTCCCGAGCACGCTCTCCACGTACTCGATGTCCGTCGGTCCCGGGAGCACGGTGCCGGTCTCTAGCGGTTTCATCACGGCTACCTTTTTACCAGCCTGAATTAAGGTCCAGGCCAAAGCGGCGGTTATCACGGTTTTACCAACGCCTGTATCGGTACCGGTTATGAAAATACCTTTGGGTAAGGGTGGCATAATTTATTGCGCCGTTTCGGGACTAACATAGCCGGAAGATACCTCGATCAGAATATCCCCATGCTCTGCTGGGCGTCATCGCTCATCTTGCTCGGGTCCCAGGGCGGATCCCAGACGATCTCTATTTCCACATTCTCGATGCCCGGAATCTCCTCCACCAGAATCTTCGCTTCGCCCGCTATCTGCGTCGAAGCGGGACACCCGGGGGCCGTCATTGTCATGGTTATGCGTACGTTCCCGCCTTCTATATCTATACCGTATATCAGCCCGAGATTTACTATATCGATCGGTATCTCGGGATCGTAAACATTGCCCAGGACCTCGAGGATCTTATTCTCGGTGACCTCACTGTTAGCCAGACCGGGCGAAGCCGCTTTTTCAGCGCCCCCGTCCGCGGGGGTTTGGTATGCGCGCTCATGACCGGCTTCTCCCTGAAGGCCAGCACTTTCGACACTCACGGGATCACCGATAACCCCGGTTGAATTTTTATGCTCCTTCCCCACACCTTCGGCCGGACCGTCGCCGGAATTGCTCCTGCTGGACTGGACTGCTTCCACCCCATCTTTTTTAAAAATACCCGCAAGCATTTTGCCGAGCCCCATAATTAAGCCTCCTTAACTAATTTGCCTTACCTTTATAAGGATACATATTGGGGGAGGGATTTTAAAGGCGTTAAGGCCGGGGGAAGGTTTTCACCGTCCTGACCGCGCGGACTTCGTCCCAGGTTCCGCAGGCGGTCAGGGCCGTTCTCTGATGAAATCATAACCTCTGAATTTCAAAGGGATTCTCTTACGGCTTTCAGCGCAGCTTCGTAATTTGGCTCTTGAGTTATTTCCCCGACGATTTCCGCGTGTCTGACTTTGTCGTTCTTGTCCACGACAAAAATCGACCTGGCCAGGAGCCTGTTTTCTTTTATAAGCACGCCGTACGCTTCCCCGAAGGACGCATTCTGATAATCGGATAATGCCTTCACCCTGTCGATCCCCTCGGCTGCGCAGTAACGCTTTAGCGCGAAGGGAAGGTCCATGCTCAACGTTACGATCTCGACGCCGTCCCCGAGACCGGCAGCCTCTTTGTTAAACCTCTTTGTCTGAACGTCGCAAACAGGCGTATCCACCGAAACGACGACGTTGAATACCTTAACCTTGCCCTTCAGGTCGCCGAGCCCGACCGGCGCACCGAGACCCGCGAGGGCGGTAAAATCAGGCGCTTTGTCCCCGACCTTCACTTCATTTCCGAGCAGAGTCACAGGGTTGCCTTTCATCTTTACGACATCCGGTCTTTCGTTTGCCATTTTACATATACCCCCTCAGTTTCTTCAATTTGCGGTCTTTTCCGGTCAGTCGGATTTATGCTATATAGATTATATTTTAAAGTCAAATAGCGTTCGGCCCGAATAAAAATAATTTACATCCTGTTGACTAAAAAATAAAAGTATGTACTCTTGCATAAATCTTATTTTTGGAGGAATTAATTTTGAAAGGTAAGGTTAAATGGTTCAACGAGTCCAAGGGTTTCGGATTCATCGAGCAGGACAACGGTAAAGACGTATTCGTTCATTACAGCGCCATCGAAGGATCCGGCTTCAGAACCCTGGCCGAAGGTGATGAAGTTGAGTTCGAAGTAGTCGAAAGCCCCAAGGGACTTCAAGCCAGCAAGGTCAACAAGGTTTCCCAGTAGGTCTTACCCGTGCGGTATCCCGGGGAGCTCTCCTTTTTGTCACAATAAAAGATCCAGCGCTTCCCGATATATGCATTTGGGATCGGTGTTGAAGGCCGGGCCTGAGAAGAGCGTACTGAATTCCTGGGGACAGAGCGGTTTTTGAGAACGAGTCCGCCACTTTCAGGATTTCGTCTCCTCTTCTACTATCAGCCTGCCGCGGTACATCGCCATCTGACAGGCGAAATCGTATTCACCCGCTTTCCCGGGAATGAAACTGAGGTCGTAGGGTTTTCCGACCGGGAGATCGGCGCTTATATCGAGGCCGCTGAATATCACCTTTTCCGCGCACGGGCTCGGGTCCTTCCGTAGAAATCGCAGGGTAACAGGCTTTCCCGCGGGGACGTGGAGCAGCGAAGGCGTGTACACCCCGCCGTCAACAAGAACACTGATTACATCCCCCTCGGCGCCAGCCACACTCCTGGGCTTTGAAAGCCAGAACCACCACATTATGAATGCGGCCATAACGATGCCGAGTATGTTGACGGCGATGTTCATGTTCTCTCCGCGTTCAAGGCTTAAACCACCTGAGCCTGTTCGCGTTCGTTACAACCGTGACCGAGGAGAGCGCCATCGCGGCCCCCGCTATGACGGGATTGAGTAGGAGACCCGTGAACGGGAACAGTATCCCGGCCGCCACGGGGATAGCTAACGTATTGTAAGCAAAGGCCCCCAGCAGATTCTCTTTGATGTTTCCGAGCGTCGCTTTCGATATTGATACCGCGTCGGCCACTCCGTGGAGCGATCCCCGCATTAGTGTTATGTCCGCGCTCTCTATCGCGACATCGGTCCCCGTTCCTATAGCGAACCCTACATCCGCTCCCGCCAGGGCCGGCGCATCGTTAATACCGTCCCCTACCATGCCCACCTTCTCGCCCCCTTCCCGAAGCCTGGTAATTTCCCTGGCCTTATCTTCAGGCAGCACCTCGGCGATGAAATCATCCACCCCTACCTGCTCGGCTACGGATTGCGCCGTGACCCGATTATCCCCGGTGAGCATTATCACCTTGATCCCCTGCTTGCGGAGCCTCTCCACGGCTTCCCTCGAATCAGGTTTGACGGGGTCGGATACACCCAGCACGCCTGCCGCGGTCCCGTTGAGTGCAGCGAATACGACCGTCTGCCCTTTCTTCGACAGACGCTCCGCCGCCTCGTTAATGGAACCGGTATCGATACCGTTGTCGTCCATGAGCTTCCTGTTGCCGAGCAGGACTGCATTTCCCCCGTAAACGGCCCTCACGCCGTGACCCGATAAGGCCTCGAACGATTCTACGGGTTTCATCTCTATGTTCTTCACTTTTGCCGCTTCGACAATGGCCTCTGCCAGGGGATGCTCGGAGCCGCTTTCCACGCCCGCAGCAAGCGCCAGCAATTCGTCACCGCCCAAGACGCCCGGGACAGGCTCGACCGACGTCAATACGGGCTTACCCTCCGTGATAGTCCCCGTCTTGTCGAGCACTATAGTCGTAAGCTGCCCGGCCTGCTGGAGCGCGTCTCCTTTTCTTATGAGCACACCGTATTCGGCCGCCTTGCCCACGCCGACCATCACCGATATAGGAGTCGCAAGACCAAGCGCGCAGGGGCAGGCGATGATAAGCACGGCCATGGTCGTGACCAGCATATACGTGATGCGCGGAGCGGGGCCGAAATTAAACCATGCGAGCATCGTTATCACCGCTATGATAAGCACAGAAGGGACGAATACCCCGGAGACCCTGTCGGCAAGCCTCCCTATCTCCGGCTTCGCATTCTGAGCTTTCCTGACCATGTCTATAATACGGGCGAGCGCGGTGTCTTTGCCGATGCGGCCGGCCCTGAAAAAAAAGCTCCCGGCCTTGTTTATAGTCCCTCCGACGACATTATCCCCCTTCTTCTTCTCGACGGGTATAGGCTCGCCCGTAAGCATCGATTCATCGACGTGAGAGGAACCATCCGTCACCTCTCCGTCAACCGGTATCTTTTCACCCGGCCTGACGCGCACGATATCGCCCACGACGACGAGCCCGATGGGGACATCAACCTCCTGACCCGCTCTTACGACACGCGCCGTCCGGGGCTGAAGACCTATGAGACGCTTTATCGCCTGAGAGGTTTTGCCCCTGGCCCTCATCTCGAGCGCCGAACCGAGGTTTATGAATGCGATTATCAGGGCCGCCGTCTCGAAATAAAAGTGTCTCGCGATCCCGGCCACCGAGTCAGGGAAGAGGACGACGAAAGACGAATAGACCCACGCGACCCCGGTGCCGACGGCTATTAACGTGTCCATGTTCGCGTTGTGGTTCCTGAAGGATTTTAGAGCGCCCGTGAAGAAACGGCCTCCGCCGTAGGCGAGGACGAAGAGAGTGAGCAGGGAGACTACTCCCCATGAAATACGCCCTGCCGGGGAATCGAGCGAAGGGAGCATATCAAACATGCTTACCGCGAATATTATTACGCTTATCACACCTGAAACGACTGTCTGACGGAGGAGCTTCCTGTAGTGCGAGAGCTCCGCGTTCTCCTTATCCGATTCCGTGCCCTCGTCCTCGAGAAGCGAGGCCGTATAACCCGCCTTGCCGACGGCCTTCACGAGTGCGTCCGGGGAAACATCGCCTGTGACGGTCGCGGTTTTCTCGGCGAAATTGACCTGCGCGTCGGACACCCCCGGGACGGACCTCAGTGTTTTTTCCACCGTATCGACGCAGCCCGCGCAGCTCATGTCCAGTAGGTGCAGACGGCGAGTCGTCTTAGGATCGGTTCCTGTTTTTTCCTTCATGGCCGGACCATTAGTATTATCGAGCGAGCTGTTTTCCCCTCACTATTTGTATATTACCAGCATCTTGTATATTACCAGCATCCAATTACAAATCCCGGGAGGCCTCACAGCGCCTGAGCACTTATATATTATCTTATTCTAAAATCAGCGCGGGCGCGCGCCGGACATGACCGACTGAATTCTCATAAATTCTCCCACGTTGTCCATGGTCAGGAGGCCGACGAGGTTACCGTTCTTGACGACGGGCATAGTATAGAAATCACCCGTCTGGAGCCGCGCGAACGCATATTCAAGCATCTCTCCGGGATCGACGACCTCGAATTCACGCCTCATTATCTCTCCTACTGAAACTGAGTCTCCCTTTTCCGCGAGTCCCTTGATGAGGTCCGAGTGAGGGACGACGCCTACGACCCTGCCGTTATCGACGACGGGAAAATCCTGCTGGGAGCCCGACATGGTGAGATCGACCAGATACCTGAGCTTGTCCCCGGGGGCCGCAGTTTTATAATCCGTGAGCATGGCCTTATACACCGGAATTCCGCCTAGGGCGGACTTTATCTTTACCATGCTCGCTTCCTGTGCGGCGCCTATCCAGACGAAGAGCGCAATGAAGATGAGGAACGGATTGGTAAAGAGACCGATAAAGCCGAAGATAAGGGCGATCGCCTGCCCTATGTTCGCCGCCGTCTGGGTGGCCCTCGTATAATCGCCGTGCAGCGCGAGCAGCGCCCTCAGCACCCTGCCGCCGTCCATGGGGAATGCGGGGATCAAATTGAATACCAGGAGGAATAGGTTCACCAGCATGAGGCGCTCGACAAAAGAGCCCTGAGTCATGGTGATAGTGTCGACGGGCACATAGCCGTTCGTCATCTGGAGCCAGAAAAACAGAATCAGCGCGATAACCGCGGTTACGGCGGGTCCCGCGAGAGCCACCCAGAACTCCTGCATCGGGTCATCGGGCATACGCTCGAGACGGGCGACCCCGCCTATGGGCAGGAGGGTAATATCGCGGGTCTTAATACCGTATCTCATGGCGGTGAGGGCATGTCCGAATTCGTGCAACACGACACAGAGGAACAGGGCCAGGACAAACACGACTCCCGATACGATTGTCGCAAGGTCGTGCCCCTCGCTCCAGTGGATCAGTATGACCCAGGCGATAATAAGTAAAAATGTCGCGTGCATGTAAACTCCGATGCCCGCGAACTCGCCAATCTTCCAAGACCATTTCATCGCGTGTCCCCTCTTGTGTGAACCCCCACTTCATTCGGCCGGAATCCCGTCTTATGCGGTCCCCCGACCGATTAGGATGACGACCGATACAAGGTAAATAAGTGTACCGGATCGGACGCCTTCCGCTTGATATTCTATTTAAAAATTAATCACAGCCTCGGCGGAAACAAGATGGAAAAAATAAAAATCACATATGCCGGGCGTGAAAATTCGGCGGGTTTTTTCCGCTCCTGACGTGTCCGGATAATACACATAGAATATTACATATTTTTTTCCGCCCGATTCGTCACCGGCCCATTGCGCGGAGGTCAATCCGGAAGAAACGGAAAATCGTCTATTCATTTTATATCTCGACTATGTTATATATTTAAAATATGGTTACAAGGAAGAAAGAGAAAACCAAGAAAGAACCCTTGGAAAAGGCTATTTACGTTAAAGCCTCGCAGGAGTTCGTGGATATGCTGAATGAGTCTCAGTGGCACCTCCAGATGAGACCCGCGCAGATCGTAAGGGAAGCTGTAACGGAATACCTCAAGAGGCACCTCCCCAAAGAAGCCAGAGACAAGTATTTCAAGAACACGGCCAAGTAAGATTGGTTTCATAAACTGCGGCTAAACGGCGGTAACGGTATCCCCGCAGTGTACGCAGAAACGATCGAGACGAGACCTTAACGCCCGGGCGGTTTCTTCTGGTCCGTCGGATGCGCCCGATTGTTGTCCGGGCCTCTCTCAACTGTTAAGCTTTATTTAAGGTGAGACAGGTTAAGGACCCGATGAACGCAAAGGCGGTTTTTCTCGACAGGGATAAGACCATTCTTCTGCCCCACGGGGGCGAAAAGTACATCTACAGGGTAGAAGACTTCTTCATCCCGGAAAGCTATATCGAGGCGCTCAGGAAATTGATAGAGAGCGGATTCCTCCTATTCGTCGTAACGAACCAGGGCAGGATAGCAAAGGGACACCTCACCGAAGAGGACGTGGAAGAACTCCACCATTGTCTGGATTTGATACTGAAATATAGCGGCGTATTCATTACCAAATACGAATTTTGCCCCCATAACCCCCGCGGCAGCCTGGCTCCCTATAATGTGGTCTGCGGATGCAGGAAACCAAAGACCGGGATGATCGACGTGATATGCGACTCCCGGGGCATTCATAAGGCCGGATCATGGATGGTCGGGGATTCCGACATCGATATGCTTGCGGGCAGGAATTCCGGATTGAGGACTATTCAGGTACTGACCGGCTCGGAGTACGATTCCAGGTACGCTGACTTTATCGAGATAGACCTGGTCGGCGCAGTGAGCAGGATATTGGAAGAGGACAAAAAATCCGGCTGACCGGAAAAGCCTTAATCCCATCCGGCGTTTTTATTCAGGTGGTTCTGCATTACGAATCTGGCGCGGACCTGGTCGTATCCGAGCACATCCGAGAGCATCCTCGTCACGAGCTTCTTCGCCTTGGGGACGTCCCTCTCCCTCAAGGCAGAGCCCATATCCCGGAGGAGCTCTTCGAGGAGCGTCTCGTCCTCATGACCGATACCGCCGCCCACGGCAATCCTGCAGATAAGCTCGGTCAGGTCTCCCAGACGCTCAAGCGCCTTCTCTCCCTCGAGGTAAGGGCCGCCCATATCTCCTCCCGAATCTGATATTATTAATTCTACATTATTCCGGCGTGGGAATGAACGATATCAAGGGGGGCAAAAATCCATGAACGAGCTCGAAAGAAAGCTGTCGGCGGAGGAGCGGAAAGTCTTCGGTCAAGCCGTCTCGATCGCGGAAAAGGCAGGCAAAAGGCTTTTACAAAGCTTCAGGAAAGGGGACCCCGTCGAGCGGGGAACGGTTAAGGAGGTGAAGCTCGTATACGACATCGTTTCGGACAAGATAATCAGGAGAGAGATAGAAAGGCGCTTCCCCGGCCACTCCTATGTAACGGAGGAGACGGGGTTCGTGGATAATAAATCGAAGTACTTATGGATAATAGACCCGCTCGACGGGACCAGCAACTTCGCGGACCAGAACCCCATGTTCGCCGTCTCCATATCCCTCTGGCATGGAGGGGAGCCCGTCCTCGGGGTAATAGAGGCCCCGATGATGATGGAGAGGTTCGCCGCTGTAAGGGGCCGCGGCTCTTACCACTACGACCTCCTCAGAAAAAAAGTCAGGAAAGCGGAGGTCTCCGGCGTGAGCAGGACGAGCGGCGCCTACGGGGTTTACTGCGAGGGCGGGGTCAGGAATAAAAAGATGTCGCTCGAGCTGATGGGGAGATACTACCTGCAGATAAAGGACATGAGGAAGCTCGGCTCGGCCGCGCTTGAGCTAGCATTCGTCGGGACGGGCAGGTCGGAGAGTTACATGACTACGGCCATTTCGCTCTGGGACATTGCCGCGGGAATCCTGTTCGTGAGCGAGGCCGGGGGCGCGCTGCTCCACTTCGACGGCAAGCCTTACGAATGGAAGGAATTCAGGCATCAGAAGAGATTCGACCTCCTCGCAACGAACGGAAAAGTAAGGATAAAACTCGCCTGATATCGGTCGGTTAGACCGGCTTGCGAAAGGACGATTCGCGGGGGCGGGGGCGCCTGACGGCATATTGAAATTCACCCCTTTAAAACCACGAACCCGTGACTATATTTTCATTAAAGTGAGTTTAGAGATAAAAACCGGAGATAAATAATGAATAGAGAACTGAACGGATTCACAGCGACACAGACAGAGACCGGATTCCGGGTCATGCTTTACGATAACCCAGACGAGCTTGAGCTCAGCATAAGCGACCTGAACGAGTTCGCCAACAGGTACGCAAAAGAGATGATGACCGGAAAGAAGCCCGAGCTGACGGAAAAAGAGGAAATAATGATCTCGATATGGGAAATGGTGCTGCTGCCGAGCGACGTGAAGCATTGAGAATGTTATTACGGATATTTTAACAAACAGTAATAATCCGGCATGAAATTGATGGGTTAAGATGACACGCTGTTTCAGGCTCGCTATTTCCCTGCGTATCTGCAGGCTATGTCCGACATCTTGGCCCCGAGGGACGAATACGAGCTGTATTCCTCGCGCACCCTCTTTTCGGTCCGGCCCAGGAGCTTTCCGCCCGGGCTGAAATATTCCTCCGCGAGCCTGTAGAGCGACCTGTCATAGCAGTCGATCTCCCAATAGCCGGTCTGACGTATATATTCCTCCTTTTTCCCCGCTTCTCCCGTTTTTGTGGCTACGTATTTTATCCAGAATTTCCTTTTATTTCCGTCTATCTCTATATTGGAAGTGTCCAGATACACGGCGACTTCTCTTCCTTTTTCGTCGCCCATGACGCTGACGTATTTCCATCTTTCTTTATCGGGTTTTTCGCCGCGACAGGAAATAAACCCAATGAACACAGAAAAGATTATCAAGAATAGAAGTGCTGTTCTTTTAGCCATAAACCGCTCCTAGCCGTTCTTTTTTACGTAGTCACAGACATAATTTAAAACCGCTTCGCTTAATGTATCCGGTTTTACGGTACTGAACTGCATTGCGCCCCGGGTCCCGTATTTGTCGACGATATCCCCTCCCGGCCCGTAGAATATGGCTTCGAGGTTCGTGTCGGCCCTTTCATCGCAGTCCACTACACGCGCTATAGAAACCCGGACGAACGCGGCGCCCGTGGGGAGAGACTGCTCTTCATAAAACACATGACCCTGCCAGAACCTGACCTTCCCTCCGTAACTCTGTATGGTCTCCGTATCGACGAAAACCCTGAACCTGGTCGAGTCGCCCATCGTACCGAACCCTATGGGCTGCCATACGACGGCGTCCGCCCCCGATGCCGCGAGAAAAACCGCTGTTCCTGCTATTAAGAGCCCGAGAAGATAAGCTTTCATTGTATTTCGAATGCTATATTCTAGCCAAATATCTTCTGTTTTAAAATGAGGTTCGTAAAACAGCAAGCTCCGTGTAATACCGGAGCCTGCAGGAGTAGTGAGTCGAAGGTTATTACCTTGCGCGGGCAATCTCGAGGTCGAGATACTTTTTAGTCTCGTCGACAACGACCCTCGATAACCCCAGGAGCCCCACGAGGTTAGGGAACGCCATGAGCCCGTTCATTACGTCGGCGAAAGTCCATACGAGCTCGAGCTTCACCACGGCGCCCACGAGCACGGCTACCGTGAATACGAGCCTGTAGGGCTTTACCGCCCTCTCCTTAAAAATATATTCTATGGCCTTTTCGCCGTAGTAACACCAGCCGAGGAGGGTGGAATATGCGAAGAAGGCGAGGCTGATTCCGAGGATGGCCGCTCCTGCCCCCGCCGGTATCCTGCTTTCGAAGGCGAGCGCAGTGAGCGCCGCGCCGGTTTCACCGCTATTCCAGAAGCCGCTCGAGATTATCACGATTCCGGTGAAGGTGCAGATAATTATTGTATCGATAAAGGTCTGGGTCATGGACACTAGGGCCTGACCGACGGGGTTCTGGGTCTTCGCGGCCGCCGCGGCAATCGGCGAGCTCCCGAGACCCGATTCGTTTGAAAAGATGCCCCTTGCGACCCCTATCCTGATAGTCTGACTGATCGTCGAGCCTAAAAACCCCCCGGCCGCGGCCGCGGGGGAGAATGCGTGGGAAAAGATCAGGTAGAAAGCGTGGGGTATGTTCTCTCTGTAAACAAAAAGGATTATCGAAGCACCGACCACGTAAAATATAAGCATGAAAGGCACTATTGCGCTTGTCGCCTTCGCTATGCTCTTGATCCCGCCCACGATCACGAGCCCGGTGGCAACACACATCACGAGACCAGAAATCCAGGGGGGTACGCCGAATGCGGTCTGCATCGCATCTGCCACGGAGTTCGACTGCACCATGTTCCCTATCCCGAAAGTGGCTAACGCCGCGAATACGGCAAAAAGCATTCCGAGCCACCTGAGCCCGAGCCCCTTCGAGATGTAATACATGGGTCCTCCGCTCATCGTGCCGAACTTGTCGACTTCCCGGTATTTGACGGCAAGCACAGCCTCGGAGTATTTCGTGGCCATGCCCAGCAATCCGGTGACCCACATCCAGAAAATAGCTCCGGGACCGCCCACGGCGATAGCGGTAGCGACGCCGGCTATATTCCCAACGCCCACGGTCGCGGACAGCGCCGTCATAAGGGCCTGAAAATGCGAGATGTCCCCTTCCCCTTCCTCGTGTCTCTTTATTAACGCCAGATAGAGGGCGGGTATGAGAGCGCGGAACTGGATCCCTCTTAATATGATAGTCAGGTAGATACCGGTCCCCAGCAGCAGGGCTATCAGAGGAACACCCCAGACTATGCCGCTTACCTCGGATAGGAACGATGTGATAGATTCCTGCATAAATGTTTCCCGCCCTTAGATTTTTAAGGTTAGAAATTTATCACATTTCTCGGATTATTGAAAACGGCCGAAAACAACGGCGGGATAAACTTCCTGGATGAAGCATACCCGCAGGGAGTAATCGGTGATTATTGCAAAAAAAAAGACCCTTATGTACAATTATCCCATAGCTCAAGGATTTCTACGGAGGCAATACCTTATAATGACATCACAGAATCCATTTATAGCTCTGAAAGAAGAAATGGATAAACTGGTTATAGGACACGAGGAGGTTAAAATATCACTCCTCCTGGGTATCATAGCCAGGGAGCACATTTACGTCGAAGGACCGCCCGGAACCGCGAAGACCATGCTTGCCGAGATCATATCCGGAGCCGCGCAGCTTAAATTCTTCTTCTACCAGCTTCACAGGGACACCAGGCTCTCGGAACTGCTCGGGGATCTCGTCATATCCAAAGAAATCTCCGACGCCGGCGAAGTAATAAAACAGAAGGTCGTGAAGGGCGGAATACTGACCGCCGAGATCTGCCTGCTGGACGATATATCCAGGGCGCCGGGCGAATCGCTAAACGTGCTCCTGAGAATCCTAAACGAAAGAAAATTCTTCGACGAGGAAATACCGCTTCTGACGGCGATAGCGACAAGCAACCCGACGGCAGACGAATATTACAACGAGCCTCTCGACCCGGCAAACCTCGACAGGTTTGTCCTCCAGATAAACGCCCAGGGCCTGTCCTATGGGAAGAGATGGGACCAGGCGAGGGAAGTGATCAAGCTCTACACGCAGAGGCCCCTCGAATATCACGTGCCGGCAAGGGTCAGCAGGGAGGTGTTCGACGAATACTACAAGAAACTCGGAAGCCTCGACATACCTCACGAAGTCCAGGAGGGGCTTGCGAATTTCGTGGCCACACTCAAAGAAGACGACGGTTGCAATGAAACGAATTCCCTCATATCCGACAGGACTTTCTTCGTAAAGTCGCTCAAGA
>JAHKKQ010000150.1 GCA_020027805.1 Candidatus Dadabacteria bacterium | reverse complement strand
AGGTTCGTATGCGGCGGCGAACAGCTCTACGCCGACCTGGAAAAAAAAATCTACTACCAGCTCCTCCCCGCCTTCTCGCATAAGTTCATCCAGAGCAAGATCAGGGAGAACGAGCAGAGGATAAACAAGTTCGGCAGGTCGGTATACCTCCTCGAACCCAACGTAAAGGAAGGCGAGGGCGGTCTCCGGGATATCCATTACGCCCTCTGGATCGCCCAGGTCAAGTTTAAGGTCAAATACTTTTCCGACCTCCTCCCAAAGGGGATACTTATGGAGAACGAAATCAGGATATTCGAAAAGAGCCTGAATTTCCTCCTTCTGGTCAGGTCGGAGCTTCATTACCTCGCCGGCAGGAGAGAGGACAGACTCGGCTTTGAATTTCAGGAAAAAGTCGCCAGGTTTCTCGGCTTCAAGGACGGCGAGCTCCCTGCCGTCGAGAGGTTCATGAGGATCTATTATCTTCGCGGGAACGAGCTGAGGGAGCAGTCGAAGAGACTCATAGAAAAATGTATCATGGGACATAAGTCCGGCGTCAGGAGCGCAAAAACGGTGCCCCTCGACAACGGCTTTATCATACAGGGCGGAATGCTGTCAGCCTCCAATATCAATATCTTCAGGGATAACCCCGCAAACCTGATGCGGGCCTTCGAATACTCCGACAAGTATCAGGCGAGGATGAGCAATTACCTGCTCGACCTCATAAGGGAAAACGTGAGCGTCACGAGTATGGACGAGAGCGTCAGGTCGAACCCCGAGCTCAACGCTTCGTTCCTCAGGCTTCTCAAGAAGGGGAAGAACGTCGCCGACATCCTCTTCGAGATGAACCGGCTCCGTTTTCTGGGTCGTTATATCCCGGAGTTCGGAAAGATAGTCTGCATGGTTCAGCACGACGCTTACCACGTTTACACGGTAGACGTCCATTCCATATTCATGGTGAGGGAGATAGAGAACCTCCTCAACTATAAATACGAAAAAGAGCACCCGCTCCTGACAAAGACAGCCGAATCCCTCGTCAGCAGGCACGTGCTCTATCTCGCGTGCCTCTTTCACGATATGGGCAAGGGGGAAGGAAAGGATCACGCGGATAAAGGGGCGGCGATGATCCCGAGGATCGCGGAGAGGCTGGGGCTTAATTCTACCGAGACTCAGCAGCTCGAATTCCTGGTTAAAAACCATCTGTTGATGTCCCATTTCTCGCAGAGAAGGGACATACACGATTACAGCCTCATAGTGAGGTTTGCCAAGGCCGTCAAGACACTCGAGACCCTTTCGCTCCTGTATCTGCTGACGTTCGCGGATATAAAGTCGGTCGGTCCGGACGTGTGGACGAATTGGAAAGGGATGCTCCTGAAGGAGATTTTCATAAGGACAGCCAAAGTCCTCGAGAGGGGAAGCTTCAAAGCGGAAAACCCGCACGCGAGGCAGAAGAGGGTGATAGACGAAGTCATGGGGATACTCGGCAGCAGGGTCTCCAGGAAGAACGTCGCGGCTATACTCGAGACCATGCCCGAATCCTATTTCCTCGGATTCTCGCCGAGAAAGATCGCCTACCATCTGGGCCTCATCGAGAAATCCAAAGACGCCGTGGGCATGGACGTGCTTTTTTATCCGCACGAGGAGTATAACGAATTTACTTTCTGGGGTTTCGATGAACCCGGGATATTCTCCAAGCTCTGCGGTGTCGTGAGGGCATCGGGTCTGAACGTCCTCGGAGCGCGTATCACGACGAGGAAGGACGGCAGGATCCTCGACGTCTTCTACGTGAACAAGCTCGGCCAGTCTGTGAAAGAAGGGGAAGAGGTGTGGGAAAAGCTGAAGGATAATCTGAACCAGGTGCTCACGGGAAAGACGGACGTTGAGAATCTCGTCGCGAGGAGGAGGCAGGAAAGGTCCCTTTACAGCAAGGCGATACCCCAGTACCCGACGAGAATCATGATTGACAACGAATCTTCGGACGCCGCTACCGTGATCGACGTAATCACGTACGACAGGGCGGGACTGCTCTACGATATCACGAAGACAATAAAGAATCTCGGTCTCTCGATCGAATATGCGAAGATTTCAACGAAGGTCGATCAGGTGGTCGACGCTTTTTACGTCGTCGATATGAACCGTAAAAAAACTACCGACCCGGACAAGATTGAAGAGATAAAAACCGCATTACTGGAATCGATAACTTCCGGGTAACGTCCTATTCATATATCAGTTCAGAAGACATAAGGGTCGAATATGAGCAAATCTCGAGCAAGCGCTTCGGACATCAGGGAAATACATTCTGATTTTCTCATAATCGGAAGCGGTCTGGCGGGACTCTATGCGGCACTTTACGCCTCAGGGTTCGGAAGCGTCACCATCCTCACGAAATCGACGGTCGAGGAGAGCAATTCCTACTGGGCGCAAGGGGGTATAGCGGCCGTCGTTGATCCGGACGACTCGACATGGTTCCACATAGAAGACACGCTCAGGGCGGGGAGAGGACTCAACGATACCGAAGCCGTTACGGTCCTGGTCAACGAGGGGAAGGAGCGTGTGGCCGATCTCATCAGGCTAGGAATGAAGTTCGATACCGGGGAGAAAGGCCTCGAGCTCGGGCTTGAGGGCGGGCATACGAAGAGACGGGTGCTCCACGCGGGGGGCAGCTCCACGGGGAGGGAGATGGTCAAGTTCCTGATCGCCGCGGTCGAGAACAATAAATCGATAACAAAGTTCGAAAGCACGGGTGTAATCGGATTCTTCTCGGACGGGACCGCGTGCTCCGGAGCGCTCGCCGCCGACGGTAACCTCAGCCCCGTTGCGTTTGTATCGAAGTCCACCATACTCGCGACAGGAGGGGCCTCGGCGCTATACGAGAGGACGACTAACCCCGAGGGCGCCACCGGCGAGGGCATCGCGCTTGCATACTATGCCGGGGCGGAGATAGCGGATATGGAGTTCGTACAGTTCCACCCGACGGCTTTTTATAATGAAAACGGAGCGAGCTTTCTCATAACCGAAGCCGTGCGCGGAGAGGGGGCGCACCTTCTCGACAGCGGGGGTAAGCGGTTCATGCATAACTACAGCGAGCTCGGGGAGCTCGCGCCCAGGGACGTCGTATCCCGCGCTATATACATGGAGATGAAAAAGTCGGGCAGGGACTGTGTCCATCTGGACATGAGGCACCTCGATCCGGCCTATATAAAAACCCGGTTTTCGAATATCTACCGGGCCTGCCTGGCCTACGGTGTGGACATGACCGGGGGCCTGGTCCCCGTCGCTCCCGCAGCTCACTATACGATCGGGGGGGTGAGGACCGGCCTTTCGGGTGAGACGAACATTAAAGGTCTCTTCGCATGCGGCGAGGTCGCGTGCACCGGCGTACACGGCGCAAACAGGCTCGCGAGCAATTCCCTCCTCGAGTGCGTGGTCTTCGCCAGGCGCGCGGTCGACGGGGCTATCGACACCCCCGAGGTCCGGTACCGCGTGCCCGTTGCCGAAGTCGACTCCTCCCTCTTTCAATCATCGGAATCCCAGGAAGAATTGTTCAGGGAATTCAAGGCTGAAGCCTCCCGCATAATGAACAGACGCGTCGGGATAGTGAGGAGCAGGGAGAGCCTGGAGGAAGCCCTGGCGGAGCTTGCTGACATGGCTTCTTCTTTGGAGAGACTTTCAGGTTATCATAGATTAAAGCTAAAGATGGTTCTCGATGTCTCCGCCATCATCACCCGGTTTTCCCTCTTGAGGGAGGAATCGAGGGGCGTGCACATAAGAGAGGACTTCCCCGAAGAGGATCCCGGGTGGCGGAAGCACATTATTCTGAAAAAGGGCGAGGAGCCTGCCGCTCTGCCCGTATGAAAGGTATATTATTAGAGCGGGGCCGATTATTCGGCGTGACCGTTTAACGTATGAAAAAAATAGAGCTCGATTTTAACCGCGTGGACCGCATCATAGAATACTCCCTCAGGGAAGACCTGGGCGACGGCGACATCACCACGAACCCGCTCGCCACGGAGAAGGAGGACAGCAAGGCGGTCATTCGCGCCAAGGCAAAGGGCATGATAGCGGGCCTCCCTATTGCGAAGCGTGTCTTTCAGAAACTCGACCCGACCGTGGTGTGCGTCGACAATATCGGCGACGGTGAGAATATAAAGCCGGGCGATATCATTTCCGAGATCAACGGGGGCACGAGGGCGCTCCTCTCGGGCGAACGCCTCGCCCTCAACATCCTTCAGAGGCTCTCCGGTATAGCGACCCTTGCGTCTAAATACGTCAAGGCGGTCGAGGGGCTGCCGGTGAAGATTCTCGACACGCGGAAGACGGCTCCGGGACTCCGCATACTGGATAAATACGCGGTTTCCGTGGGCGGGGGGTATAACCACCGCTTCGGGCTCTTCGACGGGGTCCTGATAAAGGATAATCATATCGGGATTGCGGGCGGTGTAGCGGAAGCAGTCGCAGTCATACGCAAGAAGTACAGGCAGAAATACAAGATAGAGGTCGAGACGTCCGGCCTCGAGCAGGTGAAGGAGGCGCTCATAGCCGGGGCCGATATCATAATGCTCGACAACATGAGCCCCGAGCAGATTAGGAAAGCGGTGCGTCTCATAGATAGAAATGCGCTCGTAGAGGCCTCGGGCGGCATCAATATCAAAAATGTGAGGGAAGTCGCTGAAACAGGGGTGGATTTTATATCGGTCGGGGCCCTTACCCACTCGGCCCCGGCTTTAGATATAGGGCTCTATGTGGTATAATAATTTTATTAATGATGTTAGTAAGTTGAGGAATGAATGGAAGACTATTCTCACATATATGACGAGATAAAAAGGCTTAAAGAAGAAAAAAACGCCGTTATTCTCGCGCATAATTACCAGTTGCCCGAGGTGCAGGACGCGGCTGATTTTACGGCCGATTCGCTCGCGCTTTCGCAGATGGCAGCGAAAACGGAAGCGGATATCATTGTATTTTGCGGCGTGCATTTTATGGCTGAAACCGCCTCCATCATCTCCCCGAAGAAGAAAGTGCTCCTGCCCGATCTCGGCGCCGGCTGCTCGCTCGCCGATACGATCGATGCCGGCCAGTTGAGGGATTGGAAAAAGGAGCACCCCGGCGCCGTGGTGGTCTCGTATGTAAATACGACGGCCGAGGTAAAGGCCGAGAGCGATTACTGCTGCACGTCCTCAAACGCGGTCAAGGTCGTGAGCGCCGTACCCGAGGATAAGGAGATTCTATTCCTCCCCGACATGTTTCTCGGGGCTTATGCGGCCAAGGTT
>JAHKKQ010000149.1 GCA_020027805.1 Candidatus Dadabacteria bacterium | reverse complement strand
AGGTCGTTCCCATTCCCGGGAAGTTCAAGAAGCTCTTCAAGGAGCAGGGGTATTTCCTGGAGATTCAGCCTTAGACTTTAATTTCTCAAGAAGGATCAACGGGCTTAAACATGAAAACTGAATAGTTCCCGGTTCGGAATACGAGACATGCTTCGGTATGACTGGAAGGTAAAGGGGAGGGCGTTTACCCTCCCCCCGGTCGATTGTCTTGGGCTAATTCTTTTCCTTTTCAACTATGATTGCGATACCCATACCGCCTCCGATGCAGAGGGCGGCTAGTCCGCGCTTAACCTTCTTTCTCTTTTCCATCTCGTGAAGGAGCGTGACGAGAATTCTCGTCCCCGAAGCGCCGATCGGATGGCCGAGCGCTATAGCGCCGCCGTTCACGTTGATCTTCTCTTCAGGAATCGGAAGGTCCCTCAGCACCGCCAGAGACTGCGCCGCGAAGGCTTCGTTGAGCTCGAAGAGGTCGATGTCGTCGAGCGAGAGCTTGGCTTTATCGAGCGCCTTCTGAATCGCGGGAACCGGGCCTATGCCCATGATCGAAGGGTCTACTCCGCCTACGGCATAGGCAATGATAGATGCCACGGGCTTGAGTCCCAGGTCTTTCGCCTTCTTTTCCGATGTGACCAGAACGGCCGCGGCGCCGTCGTTGATGCCGGACGCGTTACCCGCGGACACGGTCCCGCCCACTTTGAACACCGCGCGGAGGCCCTTTAGCGTTTCAAGGGTCGTATCGCCCTTCGGGTGCTCGTCCCTCTCGAAAGCGATGGGGTCGCCTCTCCGCTGGGGGATCATAATCGGCACGATCTCGTCCTTAAACTTCCCCTCATCCTGAGCGGCCTTGCACTTCATCTGGCTCTTGTATGCGAATGCGTCCTGCTCGTCTTTAGTAATGTTGTAGGATTCCGCGAGGTTCTCCGCGGTCACGCCCATGTGGTAGTCGTTGAATATGTCCCAGAGGCCGTCGTACACCATGCCGTCCACGATTTCGTCTTTAGGCATGCCCATCCTGTAACCGTAACGGGCTTTCTGAAGATAGAAGGGGGCGAGGTTCATGTTCTCCGAGCCGCCTGCGATTATCGCCTCGGAGTCACCTGCCTTGATAGCCTGAGCTGCCAGCGCAATCGACTGGACGCCCGACCCGCACACCCTGTTTATAGTGAATGCCGGGGTTTCTACCGGCAGTCCCGCCTCTATGGCGATCTGTCTCGAAATATTCATTCCCTGGCCCGCGCTCAGGATGTTCCCCATGACGCAGTCGTCAATTTCCTTGGGATCGATCCCTGTACGGTCGAGGATTTCCTTTACCACCGCAGCTCCCAGCTTTGCCGGGCTTATATCTTTCAATGTGCCGCCAAAAGCCCCAATAGCAGTTCTTAGCGGTTCGCTAATTACGACTTTCTGCATGTTTCTAGCCTCCTTGATTTTTATTCCCTTTTAACGCCGTGACTGGATTTTACATTAAGGCTTTTTATTTGCAAGTTAGCGGGACCCGGTCTTGACAATGATACGGGGTTTGGGTAACCCGTTAGTAATTTTCAGCTGATAATCTATATATTCAGGAGTATAGCATACTTGTCCAAATTAACCGTGGGAGTGATATTCGGCGGGAGGTCCGTGGAGCATGAGGTGTCGCTCCTTTCGGCTAAGTCGATAATCAGGAACATCGATACCGGTAAATATGGAATATTCCCTATTTTTATAGAGAAGAGCGGGATGTGGCGGAGGGCGTTCGTGTCTTCGTGGCTCGAAGACGGCGGGCTCGAGTTCTCGGGCGATTCGTTCCTGTCCCCATCTCTAAATCCCTTAAACCCGGTTTTCTACGAGATTTCAGGGCGGGAGCTTTTATCCGAGCACAAGGTCGACGTGATCTTCCCGGTCCTCCACGGCACTTACGGGGAGGACGGTACGGTGCAGGGCATGTTCGAGCTTATGGGGATTCCGTATGTCGGCGCATCGGTGCTGGGCTCTTCTGTCGGCATGGACAAGATAGTGATGAAGGCGCTGCTTAAAGACTCGGGGCTTCCTGTTCCCGAGTATTTCGGTTTTTATAAATCCGACTGGGAATCCGGGAGGGAGCCGCTCAGGGCGAAGATATTGAAAATGATCGGGATTCCCTGTTTCGTCAAGTCGGCCAACCTCGGATCGAGCGTCGGGATAACGAAGGTCAAGTCGAAGGACGAGCTTCCGGGCGCGGTCGATTATTCGTGCCGATTCTCAGAGAGGGTCATCGTCGAGCGCGCGGTGAAAAAACCGAGGGAGATAGAGGTGAGCGTGCTCGGGAACGACAATCCGCTGGCGTCCTGTCCGGGAGAGGTCGTCCCGCACAGGGAGTTCTACGACTACACAGCAAAATATCTCGAAGAGGGGACCGGGCTCATCGCCCCTGCCGAGCTCGACCGGGAGACCGCGGAGAGGCTCAGGGACTACGCGGTGCGCGCGTTCAGGGCGCTTGTCTGCAGCGGGATGGGGAGGGTGGATTTCCTGCTCGAAGACGGGACGAACGAAATATTCGTGAGCGAGATAAACACGATTCCGGGGTTCACACAGATAAGCATGTACCCGCGCCTATGGGGGGTGAGCGGGGTGAGCTTCCCGGAGCTCGCGAACAGGCTCATCGAGCTCGCGATTGAGAGGCGGAGGCAGGCGGACGGCCTCGAGTCGGACTTTTCGGAGATCGGCAGGAAGGACTAAAGCCGTTTCATGGACACTACTGCCCACTTTATTAATTGAATCTTCCTTTATACAAGAATCCTTTTTCCAGGAAATATGCTTTCAAACTCTGGGCTCAGCCCGTATCCTATATAACTTCGGAACCGGGGCGTCCGGTTTCCTGAGGTATATTTTAATGGTAAGTGGGTTTATATTTTGAGAATAGGCTCTGGTATCGACGGTAATACTTTGACACGAAAACGACTTGCAACCTGTTCAACTATTCCGCGAGGTCCGTTAATGAGAAAGATTTTACTGGCTCTGTCATTCTGCCTGGTCTTTGGGTACATGTCCGCGTCGGCCGAGCCCGCGGGCGAGGGGGCGGGCAAGGATAGAACGCCCGACGCCCTCATGCTGCGCTTCCCCGACGTGAGCGCCGAAAAGATAGTATTCGTTTACGCGGGGGACATATGGGTCGTTCCGAAATCGGGGGGGGTTGCGAGCAGGCTAAGCTCGCCCAGGGGCGGGGAGCTGTTCCCGAAATTCTCTCCCGACGGCACCGGTATAGCATTCAGCGGTAACTACGACGGCAATACCGACATATACGTAATCCCGGCCGGGGGCGGCGTCCCTAATAGGCTCACCCACCACCCTGACGACGACCTCGTCGCGGAGTGGTACCCGGACGGCGGACACATACTCTTCCGCTCGAACATGCTGAGCCCGACACAGCGCTACAACAGGCTATTCAAGGTGTCGAAAAATGGCGGCATGCCCGATGCGCTGCCGCTCCCATACGGCGAGCTCGGGAGCTTCAGCCCCGACGGTAAGAAGCTGGCATTCGAATACATGTCGCCCATGAGGGGCGTGTGGAAAAGATACAGAGGGGGCATGGCGAGCGACATATGGATATACGATTTCACGACCGGATCGCTCGACAAGCTGACCGATTTTCCCGGCACCGACACGCTCCCGATGTGGCACGGGGACAGGATTTATTTCCTCTCCGACAGGGGAGAGGAGAAGAGGTTGAACCTGTGGGTTTACGAGACCGGGACGAAGAAGACGAGACAGGTCACGGATTTTACCGAATTCGACGTAAAGTGGCCGAGCCTCGGCCCGGAAGACATAGTCTTCGAGAACGGCGGCAGGCTTTATCTGCTAAGCCTCTCGGGCGAGACCGTGAGCGAGGTCTCGGTCGAGGTCCCGTATGACCTGCCCGAAGCGCGCCCGCGGCAAAAGGACCTCGCGGAGAGTATCTCGGATATGTCTATTTCTCCTAACGGGAAGAGGGCCCTCTTCGAGGCCCGCGGCGAGGTGCTGACAGTCCCCGCCGGGGAGGGAGGTGTCCGCAACCTTACAAATACATCCGGCATAGCGGAGCGCTTTCCCGCGTGGTCGCCCGACGGAAAGTACGTCGCATATCTCTCCGACAGGACAGGCGAGTACGAGCTTTACCTGAGGCTCAGCAACGGCGAGGGACAGGAGGAGAGGATAACTAAGGACGGAAAGGTCTACCGCTATCACCCTGTGTGGTCGCCTGACAGCAGGAAGCTCGCGTTCAGCGATAAGACCGGAAGGCTCTATATAGTGGATACGGGTGAGAAGAACCCTAAGGAAGTGGATAGGGACATATATGAGAACATCGGCTCTTATTCGTGGTCGCCCGACAGCAGGTGGCTCGCTTACTCGAAGAACACCCCTAATAATCTGAAATCCATATTTATATACGATTCGAAGAGCGGCGTCGCCCGCAGGGTCACGACCGATTTTTATAACGACAACGGCCCTGTATTCGACCCCGAGGGGAAATACCTCTATTTCTATTCCGACCGCGGCTTCTCACCCGTTTACGGCGACATGGACGATACGTGGGTATATCCGAACTCGACCCAGGTCTATGCCCTCACCCTGAGAAAAGACACCGCGTCCCCCCTCGCCCCCCGGAACGACGAGGAATACCCCCCGGCAAAGGACACGCAAAAGGAAAACGCGGGCAAGGAGGGCGGAGTCGTTATAGACTTCGACGGCATAGAAGAGAGAGCGGTCAAGATACCGGTGAATGCGGGGAACTTCGGGCCTCTTAATGCCGCAAAAGGCAGGATCGTCTATCTGAGGTTCCCTCCCGCGGGAAGCGCAGAGGACTCGCCTAACGGCACCCTCCAGTTCTTCGACCTGGGGGACAGAAGAGAAAAGACCGTAATAACCGGTATAAGCGGTTACGCGGTATCGTCTAACGGCGCGAAAGCGCTCTACCGCTCGGGCAATACCTACGGCATTATCGACGTCTCGGAGGGTAAGAACCCGGGTGACGGAAGGATCGATCTCGGCGGAATGAAGGTATTTATCGACCCGAGGGAGGAATGGGCTCAGATATTCAACGACGCCTGGCGCATAGAGAGGGACTTTTTTTACGACCCGGGTATGCACGGGGTTGACTGGCAGGCGGTAAAGGAAAGGTATCAGAGGCTCCTGCCGTTCGTCGTAGACAGGGAAGACCTCAATTATGTGATAAGCGAGATGGTGGGCGAGCTGAACTCCTCTCATACCTATGTGGGCGGCGGCGACATGGAGGAAGCCGAGACTGTGCCG
>JAHKKQ010000030.1 GCA_020027805.1 Candidatus Dadabacteria bacterium | reverse complement strand
GGCGTAGAGCTGTTCGCCGCCGCATACGAACCTGCTGTCAAGAAGTGAAGTGAGTATTGTCGTGTCGTCTTCCTGAGAGAGCTCTATGCATTCGTCGATCGTTCTCACGGAGTGGCCGACGTCGAGACCGAGGTCCCAGAGCAGGTAGAGGAGCTTCTCCGTAGCCTCTTTCGCCAGTGTCTTGTTGCGGGGCTTATAGAGGAACATGATGTCCACATCGGAATACGGACAGAGCTCGTTCCTGCCGTAACCCCCGAGCGCTATGACGCAGATATTTTTAAGGTCATTGAACCCCTGCTCGGCGAGCGCCTGCTTTATCAGCTTGTCTATAATTTCCGATCTCTTTTTCGCAAGCATGCTCCCCGAAAGCGCTTTACTGTGCTTCGCCTTGCTCTCATGGTACGCCATAAGCTCCATGTTTTTTCTGTCGAGCCTTTCTTTCAGGGTCCTGACCAGCTCACCTTTCTCCATAACGATGTCAGCGGCTTTGCTCATGAAGTTCTCTCTAGTTTTTATATTACATCCATATTTATATTTCCGAGATTTATTACAATTTCACGCTCACCGAAACCCCGTCCCTGAGCGGCATAATCGTGGTAAAAAAGCCCTCGTTGGAAAAGAGGAGCCGCGTGAACTCTCTCACGCCTTCCGTGCTCGGGGAGTCGTCCTGCGTGAGCACCCTGCCCGACCAGAGCACGTTGT
This sequence comes from Candidatus Dadabacteria bacterium, assembly GCA_020027805.1. Classification (GTDB taxonomy): domain Bacteria; phylum Desulfobacterota_D; class UBA1144; order Nemesobacterales; family UBA2774; genus 2-12-FULL-53-21. The sequence continues at coordinate 24,289 of JAHKKQ010000030.1, read as the reverse complement.
CCGTTATGAAAATACCGCCCTTCCGTAATTTTTCATAGGCGGCGTCAACGACAAGAGGATAATACTCCTTGTCTATATCGTTGAAGATAATGTCGAACCCGCCCGGTGACTCTTCGAGGATCTTAACCGCGTCCCCCGTCCGGATATCGAGCCTTTGTCCGAGCCCGGCCCTGCTGAAGAAATCCCCGGCCGCGCGCGCGTTCTCGTCCGAAATGTCCGTATATACGACCGAGCCGTCTTCGCCTACGGCTTTTGCGAACCAATACGCCGAGTAGCCGAAACCCGAGCCGAGCTCGAACACGCTTTTCGCATTGATCATCAACGCCAGCTGGAAGAGAAGCCTCCCGACCAGGGGGCCGACGATAGGGAATTCGCTCACCCTCGCGTGCTCCTCCATCTCTTTCAGGATCGAATCCCCGGCAGGCGTCAGGGACTCCATGTAATCTTCTATATCAGGGTTGAGTATATATACATCCGAATGCGACGCCCGTTTCATTTTCTCCTGAACTCTGCATACGTTTCGCTGAAATCGCTATCCTTGTTTTCTATCCTCGCCATAACAAACAGCAGGTCAGAGAGCCTGTTCAAGTAAACCAGCACATTCTTCCCCGCATCCGCTCCTTCCTCTTCAATCAGCTTGACGACCTTCCTTTCCGCCCTTCTCGCCACGGTCCTCGCGAAATGGAGATGAGCCCCGCCGGGGTTCCCGCCCGGGAGTATGAATTCCTTAAGCGGCTCAAGGTCGAGCAGCAGCTCGTCGATCAGAGACTCGAGCGCCTTGATCCCGCCCTCGTCAATCCTGGGTACATCGAGACCGGGAGGGCTCGCGAGATCGGCGCCCACGATGAACAGATCCTTCTGCACGGTTTCGAGAATATCTCCGAGCCTCTTGTGAAGCACGACTGTACGGGCGAGCCCGAGCGCCGCGTTGAGCTCGTCCACGTCTCCGTACGCGTCCACCCTCAGGGAAGCCTTGCTCAGCCTCATACCTCCCACGAGCGAGGTCAGCCCTTCGTCCCCGGTTTTGGTATAGACCCTCGTGATTCTCTTTTTCACCACGTTGAAATATTAACCGAACGGTCATTACGGTTCAAACCGGGAGGATTCAATTAGTGGAAGTCATTTATTTAAGAACGGGGGGGATGAAAAATGGACAGGCCGGCCCCGGGAGCAAATCCCGTCAAACGCACCCGGGCTATATTCGTATAATTCCCTTATGATCAGCGTATCAGACGCCCGGGCACAGCCTGGAGCGCCCCGTCGATAACGTCCGTGATATGTTTTTTGGGGAGAGCGCCCATGATCCTGTCCCCCGGACTCCCGTCCTTGAACATTATCATAGTAGGGATGGCTCTTATTCCGAAAGACTGCGCGTGTTTCGGATTTTCGTCAACGTTTAGCTTGGCGATCTTTACCCGGCCCTCGTAATCGGCGGCGATCTCCTCAAGCATCGGGCCGAGAGCCCGGCACGGACCGCACCATTCCGCCCAAAAATCAACGAGCACGGGAAGCTCCGACTTAAGCACCTCTTCCTCGAAATTGTCGTCGGTGATATGGACCGTTTTATGCATAACCGAACCTCCTTTCGTAAACTTACCGCTACAGGATATTAGATATACGCTTTGGAGAAAGGATTCAGCGCCCGGAAGGCAGAATCCCGTTCCAGAGCCCATGACCCGTGTAATATGCGCCGAATAAAACGAAGAAGCATATGCTATACTAAATACGAAGCGATTCTGATGCGCCCGGAATGAACTGAAATGGATATATTCTCCCTCGACATTAAAGACGTATGCAACCTCAATGACTTCTCCGGTACCATACCACTTTTCCCGTTATCCACAGTCGTATTCTTTCCCAATACCCTCCTCCCGCTCCACGTGTTCGAGCCCAGATATAAACAGATGGTTCACGACGCCAGCAACTCGGAAGGGATCATAGGCATGGCGCTTCTGAAACCGGGCTGGGAGGCAGACTACTACGGCAATCCGGAAGTGTTCGACGTTGTGGGGATGGGGAGGATTGTGAGCTCGGAAGTCTTCGGGGACGGCAGGATCAACATAGTTCTCTACGGACTGAAACGGGTAAAAATCATCGAGGTCATGAAAGAGAGCCCCTACAGAGTCGCCAGGGTCGAGCTGGTTGAGAACACGCGCTGTACGAGCGAGGAGACGTACAGGAGCAAAATCGAGGAGCTTATAACGAAATGGAATTTCGTGCTCGACGAGAGACAGAAGGCCCACCGGATCAACATCAATGCCAGGCTCCCCCTGGACAGCCTGACGGACGCCCTGGCGACTCTCATTTTCTCAAACGTCTTCGACAAGCAGTCGCTGCTCGAGGAGCCTGACGTGAAGAAGAGAGCGGAGACAATCATTAAGGACCTGCAGACGAGAATCGATATAATTTCAGTGACATCGAGAAAAAGGCACGAGATTATAGAAAAGAGGAACCTCAACTGAGGTTAATCACCCAGCAAAAACCCGAGGACGAGCCTGTCGGCCTCCTCCTGTCTTTCCCTCCAGAAACCGTGACCCACTCCTTCAAACCCCTTTAGTTTCGAGCCCGGTATAAGCGAAGCGAGCTCCCTGGTGCGTTTCGGTGAAGTGGTCATGTCGGACTCGCCCAACATAACCAGCGTCGGGGCTTTTATCTTATGCAGGAGGTCAGTCGTATTGTGCCCTTCTACCGCATAGCTCTGGCCGATATATCCCCTGAGCGCGTCCGGGTTCTCGGGTATGGCGTCGATGGAGCCGCCGAGCGAGCCCAGGTTCTTCTCTATGTAGTCCCTCGAGTAGCCAAGGTAAAGGGCCATTATCCAGACGGCCTTCATGCCGACCTTGGACGCGATCTCCCTCCCCATCCTGAGTATCACGTTCCCGACTTCGTCTCTCGAAGCCGATGAGCAGCCCATGACGAGCTTACGTACCTTTTCGGGATGCTTTATCGCGAGCCACTGGCCTATCATGCCGCCCATGGATTTCCCGACTATGTGCGCGGTCTCAATGCCGAGCGCGTCCATAAGCGCCGCGGCATCGTCGGCCAGGTCTTCGGTCGTATACCCGGGTTCGGGCTTCTGGGACCGCCCGGCCCCCCTGTTATCGAATACGACCACCTTGAAATGCTTCAAATAAACAGGCACCTGCGTCGCCCAGCTCTCGATCTGGCTTCCGAGACCCCCGATGAGTACGACAGGGAACCCCTCACCGTGAACCTCGTAATAAATATTCATACCGTTAGCGATGGTGTATGGCATCGTTCGCACGTACCCCTACTTCACAGGCCTCTTGGACTCAAGATATTCGGCTAGTATATATACGGCTGCCATTTTGTCTATTACCTGTTTTCTCTTCTTCCGCCCGACGTCCGCGCTTATGAGAAACCGCTCGGCGTCGGCGGTTGAAAAGCTTTCGTCCCAGTAAATGACGGGGAGGTCAAAGGCGCCCTTTAATATATCGGCGAATTTCATTATCTCCTGCCCCCTTTTGCCCACGCCCCCGTCGCTCCTGTACGGAATGCCGACGAGTATCCCGGAAGGGGCATACCGCTCGATGATCTTTCCGAGCTCCGCTTTATCGTACTCTATATCCTTTCTCCTTATCGTAGCGACCCCGTTCGCCGTTATACCGAGCTCGTCGCTCACGGCAACGCCTATTGTCCTGGTACCTACGTCGAGGGCTAATATCCGCATGTGGTGTCCGCGTATTACAAAGAACTGTAACGATACCGCCGCTTAGTTACGAATCTGGATTATTATGTATTGTTTGATTAACAAATAAAAGGAGAGTGACAGACTCCTGTCCGTAATATCACATCAGCCCGCAAACAAGCTTCCTGTATATCCCCAGTACGCGTCCGTCCGCCGATTGAGGCGCGCCAGGCTCATATACGCCGCTCCCGGTGTAGGATTCGATATTCTCGGGCCCGTATGTCTTGATCCTGTTCTTCCATCCGGGGAGGAATTTTTTCTCGTTCCTTTCGGGCGGGGAATTCCGTACACGCCTCTCGAGCACCTCCACCGCGGATTGGGCGAACTCTCTCAGGGCCGCGGGTCCCGCCTCGTCCCCCTTCATATTATCAAGCACCTGGAGTAAACCCCACCCCTGCCCGTTGTACCGTTCCCTGGGCGACGTGCCTTCACCCTTGAAATTTACATAATCCACAAGCACGTAAAAACCCATCGGGGAGCCCGAGACACGGTAGAACTGTTTTCTGATATTGTCCCTCGACCCTGCGGGAGCCGACTCCAGCATCATCGGCAGGCTATTCTCCATCCGCCCCGCTATGAACAGGGACTGAAGCGCTATAGTGTCGAGCATGAATTTTCTGAGAGATACCATTCGGGGGGAATCGAAGTCGTCGTAAAACTCCCTCCTTGAGCGCCACGGCAGGTCGAACGAAGCGAGCCCGTCCATCCATTCCGGGACCGCGGCGCCTTTCGATTTGATGAATTCGAAGAGGGAGGGGAACGATTCGTGGAATGGGTATTCTTTCCCCTCCGGGTACCAGAGAAAATGACCTATACCCAGCGAAGCGAATTCTTCACCCTCGTTCCAGGCGGTCAGGTTCTCCGTCTTCCCCCCGCACTCGTTCCTGAATATGAGAGACCCGATCTTCTCGAGCTCCCCCTGGGGGACCGTCACGCACGCCGAATCGCACGAGGGAAGAAGCGCCAGGGACAGCGCAAGAGCCGCCACGGCTGCGAGAGAGCAGCCAAGGCATGCAAACCGGCCGGACAACAGTCTGATCATATTATGCCACTCCGCGATAAACCCTTATACCGGACGCGACGGCTTAATTCTTATGGAGGCGGGAACTATTTCCCGCACATCGAAACTATTCCCCGATATTTAGCGGTAGATATGGTGTTTTAGTGAATCACGGCCGGTAATCGTCTCGAATACCTCGCCGCACTTGTCACATTCGAACCTTACCGCTACCGGAGGATGACTTATACCGAACCCGACCAGGATCCATCCCCATATCGAATAGCTCGGTTTGGGCACGATCCACGGGTGGCTCCTCTCGTAGCCGCATCTGCATTTCTTTTGATCAGTATCGCCGGTACTCATATCGAGTCTTGTTATGGGTTTATTGTAACGGGATTACACGCCTTATCAAATCCCGGGATTGCCTCACGCACAACGATCAATTCTGATCTGCTATTGCGACAAGGTTCGAAGGGGCAGGGTGAATCGAATATTTCTCGCCGCTATCCCCCATAGTCAATCAACCGGGAGAAAATTAATCCGCGGCGGAGCTCAAGGGTTTTCTTAATTCCTTGACCCGGCTCCGGCGCTTCTTTCTCTTTATTCTCTCTTCCTTCGATTGAAACGTGGGCATTGTCTTACGCCTTTTAACGGGTTCGACGGCTGCTTTCCTTATCAAAACGGTCAGTCGCTCTATGGCGTCGACGCGGTTCTTATCCTGGGTCCTGAACCTCCGGGCTTCGATTATAAGAACCCCCTCGCTCGTGACCCTCCTGCCGGCGATCTTTATCAGCCGGCCCCTCACTTCGGGAGGGAGGCTCGGGGAATTCGCCGCATCGAACCTGAGATCCACCGCCGTCGCTACTTTGTTGACGTTCTGCCCGCCCGGTCCGGAAGAACGGACGAATTCCAGCGTGATTTCGCTCTCGGGAACGGATATGCGGGGCGTAATACGAATCATGTTTAAAATCTAAGCGCTCGGTGGCTAATATTCAAGGATCGAGACTCCATCCGGCGGTAATACGCGATATGCCCGGAATCTCGCACAAGGGATCAGGATACGATTGCAGGTCCGGACTATCCGCTCTCAGATTTTTTCATGGAGATAAGAAACCATGGGTAACTGCCGGGGTGAATTTACAAAAAAAAGCGGCGGGATATCGTATCCCGCCGCCGGTATTTTCGTATTAATTATTACTCGTCCGTAAGTCTCGTACCGTGCTCGGGAGTGCCGTAGCCGTGAGCCATCTGGAATCCCGAATAGGCCTCCTCTCCATGCTCGCCGAGGTCGAGGCCTCCGGCTTCTTTTTCGGGAGAGACTCTCAACCCCATGATCGCCTTCAGGACGACCAGTATTATCATCGTACCCACGAAAGAGAATGCCCATGTGGCTGCGACGGCGAGAAACTGTATCCACAATTGCTCCGGATTACCGTAAAAGAGCCCGTCGCGTCCCGCGGAATTAACCGCGGTGGTTGCGAATAATCCTGTTGCCAAAGCGCCCCAGGTCCCGCCTACGCCGTGTACACCCACTACATCCAGGGAATCGTCATAACCGAGCTTCGGTCTCAGGTTTACGGCGAAGAAGCAGAAGATTCCGCCGCCGAGCCCGATAACTATTGCAGCCATCGGAGTCACGAATCCTGCAGCCGGCGTTATGGCTACGAGTCCCGCGACCGCGCCCGAGGCAGCGCCGAGTACCGTGGGCTTGCCTCTCACTATCCATTCGATAAATACCCAGCCGAGCACCGCTGCTGCGGTTGCAGTGTTGGTGGTAACAAAGGCCGTGCTGGCGAGGCCGTTTGCGGCGACGGCGCTTCCGGCGTTAAACCCGAACCAGCCTACCCAGAGAAGGGATGCGCCTATCACGCTATAAGGCAGGAAATGAGGGGCCATAGGCTCGCGCCCGTATCCGATCCTCTTTCCGAACATGATCGCCGCTGCGAGCGCCGCTGCACCGGAGCTTACGTGCACTACGGTCCCGCCCGCGAAATCGAGGGCGCCCATCGCCCCTATCCATCCGCCTCCCCACACCCAGTGAGCAAGCGGGTCGTATATGATAGTCGTCCAGAGTAGAACGAAGATGATAAACGTGCTGAATTTTGCGCGCTCCGCGAACGAGCCCGTGATAAGAGCTACGGTTAAGCACCCACTGAATTGAGACCAGCGCGGTTATGAAGAAGCTGTGCATGAAAGTCCCGAGGGCATTCTTGGAACGTACCAAGCCGCCGTAAAAAAGGAAAAGTCCGGGAATCGTCATCATCAGAACAAGAAGCGACGACGTAAGCATCCATGCCGTATCCCCCGTGTCGATTGCAGGGCCTTCCTGGGCGAAGGATGAATCAGGCAGATATAGAAACAACATAAACAAAAACAGGGACAGCAGCGAAACTTTCCGATTGAACTTCAAACCCACCTTTCTCATTTTAAATCCTCCTTTGTACAGCCATGAAGTATTTATTTGAAACCGAACAGCGCCGAGAATTAGTCATTTTCCAAAGCCGACTGCCCCAAACGTTCCATTTCTTTAATCCCCCATATTCTCGGGACGTACATCCTTTCCCCTCATTTAACGTCACTAATCTAAATGCAAACAGCATACCAACTATGAATTCGATTATCTTTCAATGAATTTAGGGGATTACGTAAAGTCCCGGGGAGATTAGTGCCTAAAACTTAAGCAAGGTATTCTAAAAATTGAACACCTGGGTTTAAACGACGGGCGGCGCGGAAAATCCAGGGAATTTTATAACAATGGAACGAGACGCCAATGCCGGTCAGGGTTGCCTGCTAAAAAGATTCCCGCGGTGGAAGGAGGAAAAATGAAAGATACAGGAAGTTTTGATCGCCTTTCCTTCCGCTAAAAATTTCATCCGCGGTAGAGATCAATATCGACAAAGGACCCAAAGGAGGAGCCAACCGAAAGGGAGAGAGGCTTATCTTGCACCGAGCATATCATATCGAGACTAGACAGATGCTAGGTGCCGACATTGGTGATGTATACGCCTGCCTTGCCGGCAGCCAGTCACTCAAAGGGCGGCTGGCCGTAATCAAGAAATCCTGAATGCTATTTCATCATGTTAACCACGACCCGCCCCTTCTGAGCGCCCCGGAGAATCAGCTCTATATTCCTGTCCAGTTCGGCGAGTGTGATCTCGGTGGTGATAACGTCGAGCCTGTCTATTTTCCATTCGTCCGCGATCTTCGCCCAGACCCTTTTTCTTATGTCCATCGGACAGTACGCGGAATCGATGCCCGCGAGAGTGACCCCTCGCAATATGAAGGGGTAAACGTTAACGGGCAGGTCCGCGGAAGCCACGTTCCCGCAGCAGGTGACGACCCCGTGCTGCTTCGCGGATTTAATGGCCGTGGCGAGTATGTCACCCCCGACCGTATCCACCACCCCCGCCCACCTGGTCTTGAGCAGGGCCCGGCCCGATTTATCGATCGCGTCCTCCCTGCTCATCACTTCCTTCACGCCGAGATCGATGAGGAACTGCTTCTGATCGGCCTTCCCCGTGGAGGCGACGACGTCGTAACCCGCTTTAGCGAGGATGCCCGAGGCAATGCTACCGACTCCGCCAGTTGCGCCTGTAACGAGAACCTCACCCATCCCCGGATTGACCCCGTGCTCCTCCATTTTGTAAACAGAGAGGGCGGCCGTGAACCCCGCCGTACCGTAAATCATGCTGTCCCTCAACGAAAGCCCCTCGGGGAGCTTTACCACCCACCCGGCAGGCACGCGTATATATTCCCCGTACCCGCCTGAAGTGTTGGCGCCAAGATCGTAACCCGTGACCAGCACATCTTCCCCGGGCGTAAATTCACCCACGGAGCTTTCCTCCACGACACCCGACGCGTCGATACCCGGCGTGTGGGGGTAATTCTTCGTTACGCCCTTGTTGCCGGTCGCGGAAAGGGCGTCTTTATAGTTAAGCGAAGAGTAATGAACCCGGACCAGCACCTCTCCGCCCGGAAGCTCGTCCGTAGACCTGTCCTTGATCGACCTCTCGAATTTATTCTCCCCCGTCTCCTCGACTACAAGTGCTCTGAACTTCCTGACGCTCATCAACATCCCTCCATTCTATGGTTTGATAAACAGGCGGGACGCAACCGGGGCGACGCCGCACGTGTCAATATAACAATATGACTGAAAATTCAGCAAGGGCAACCGGAGGGACTAGTCCCTGAACACACAATAAATTTTTGTTGATTACGATATATTATGGTGCTATTATTTGCATATACAAAGTAGGTCCTCACCCGAAAAGGCAAACCATCTGAAAAGGTGGGACGCAAAACCCGAGACCTAAGGGCTTGAAAGGGCCTAAGGTAGACTGGTTACCGAAGTAGGGACGAATCTGCGGATACGTCGCAGCTCCTTATTTGCCCTCGGATAAAGGGACTGAAACAGGGGGTGTTATGACATGGGCGCGTATCTGAAATTCCTGGTAATTTCCGTATTCACGATCTTCTCCGCATATAATTCGCAGGGCGCGGAACTGACCACCGTTAAAGTAGCGGGAGGGTTCTCTCAGCCCCTCTACCTGACAGCCCCGGCCGGTGATTTGAACCGTCTCTTCATAGTCGAACAAAGCTCGGCGTCAATCAAGATAATAAAGAACGGAACCGTACTCGCCGCGCCATTTTTAAATATCGACCCCAAGGTCGGAAGCGGCGGTGAAGGCGGACTTCTCGGACTCGCATTTCACCCGAATTATGCGACTAACGGTTTTTTCTACGTCAACTATACGGACAACTCCGGAGATACAGTCGTTGCCCGCTACAAGGTCTCCTCTAACCCGGACATAGCCGACCCGGCCAGCGAGCTGATCATGATGACGGTCGACCAGCCCTTCAGCAATCACAACGGCGGAATGCTGGCGTTCAGTCCGAACGACGACTACCTGTACATCGGCCTCGGGGACGGAGGGTCATCATTTGACCCGGGCAACAGGGCTCAGGACGGGAATACGGAACTGGGAAAGATGCTGAGAATCGACGTCGGTAACGGAACTACGTTCACAGCCGCTGCGAACAACCCCTTCGACGACGACCCCGATTTCCTCGACACGATATGGGCGCTGGGTTTCAGGAACCCATGGAGGTACAGCTTCGACAGGTTGAACGGCGACCTCTACGTCGCGGACGTGGGACAGGGGGCGAAGGAGGAAATAAGCTTCCAGCCGGGGAACAGTCAGGGCGGTGAGAACTACGGCTGGCGGTGTATGGAAGGAAAAGACTGTACGGGCCTTTCCGGATGTACGTGCAATGCACCCGGTCTTACCATACCGATCCACGATTACACACATTCGGGGGGGAATTGCTCCGTAACCGGCGGATATGTGTACAGAGGAGCCGCTATACCGGACCTGGACGGGACTTATTTCTTCGCCGATTTCTGTACAGGCAAGATATGGTCCTTCGTCAGGAGCGGGAACACGGTCTCGCAATTCACGGACCGCAGTCTGGAGCTTCGGCCTATCACCGGGGAGACAATTAATAACGTCTCATCTTTCGGCGAGGACGATAAAGGGGAGATGTACATAGTCGACAGGGACGGAGAGATATTCAAGATCGTGGATAAAAACTCACTACCTCAACCCACACCTGTCCCTACGCCCGTTCCTACACCGGCGCCGACCCCGACACCTACGCCGCTTCCATCAGCAGACGCCACCCTTTCCAAGTTTAACCCGGGAACGGCCGGGGTCAGGAATTCACTGACCGTTACAGGCGCTCAGCGAGGGTCGATCGTCAGGTTCTACTATTCGAGAACCAACGGGACCACGACTATTTCATCCGGCGTATGCAGAGGGAAGGTCCTTGGCATGAGGTCGCCGGTCTCACTCGGTTCCGCCGTCGCGGATTCGACCGGGAAAGCCACTTTAAACGTCAGTCTGTCACGGAGTCTCGGGGGAAGGACACTTTACATACAATCGAGGGTGGAGAGCTCGTCATCCTGCAAGATCACGAACCGTGTAACCCAATCGATAAAGCGATCGACCGGAGGATCCACTGGAGGGGGAGGCGGGTTCTTTTTCCCGTTTTCCTGGTAAGAAGGGTCTATTACCGCTAACCGGAAACTGAGATTAGCGAACTGACTGTGCGCATTATGCTGGATAAAACGGGTGCGGGCGATGATTCCATATCCGGCAGTTTAAATAACTTAATCCGCATATCGGGAATTCATATACAGCGTCAGACCGGGAAAGTGCATCATTCATCGGCAGGGATATAGATCTTGCCGCCCGAATCACCGAACTCTTTAGACTTTTGCTCCATACCCTTCTTCACCGCTTCAGTCTCCGAAAAGCCGTGCTTTTCCGCGTATTCCCTTACTTCCTGAGTAATCTTCATGGAGCAGAACTTGGGCCCGCACATCGAGCAGAAGTGTGCCACTTTGGCGCCTTCTGCAGGGAGCGTCTCGTCGTGGAATTCACGGGCGGTATCGGGGTCGAGAGAGAGATTGAACTGGTCGTTCCACCTGAACTCGAATCTCGCCTTGCTGAGAGCGTTGTCCCTTATCTGGGCCGCAGGATGCCCCTTCGCGAGGTCCGCGGCATGGGCGGCTATCTTGTAGGCGATCACGCCCTCTTTAACGTCTGCCTTGTTCGGGAGCCCGAGGTGCTCCTTCGGGGTGACGTAGCAGAGCATGGCCGTACCGTACCACCCTATCATCGCCGCGCCTATAGCCGAAGTGATATGGTCGTATCCGGGCGCTATGTCCGTCGTAAGGGGACCGAGCGTATAGAACGGGGCCTCGCGGCAGTACTCGAGCTGCATGTCCATGTTCTCCTTTATCATGTGCATGGGGACGTGTCCCGGGCCCTCGATCATTACCTGGACGTCGTGCTTCCACGCGACGTCCGTGAGCTCGCCTATCGTCTTTAATTCCGCGAACTGGGCTTCGTCGTTGGCGTCGGCGATCGAGCCGGGCCTGAGACCGTCTCCGAGGGAGAACGCAACGTCGTAGGCCTTCATGATCTCGCACATCTCTTCGAAGTTCGTATAGAGGAAGCTCTCCTTGTGGTGGGAGAGGCACCACTTGGCCATAATCGAGCCGCCCCTCGAAACTATCCCCGTCACCCTCCCGGCTGTGAGCGGTATGTATCCGAGCAGCACGCCCGCGTGGATCGTAAAATAATCTACGCCCTGTTCCGCCTGCTCTATCAACGTATCCCTAAATAAATCCCACGTGAGGTCCTCGGCCTTCCCCTCGACCTTCTCGAGGGCCTGGTATATGGGGACGGTACCTACGGGTACGGGAGAATTCCGCACGATCCACTCCCTCGTCTCATGAATATTTTTTCCGGTGGACAGGTCCATGATTGTGTCGGCGCCCCACCTGCACGCCCAGACGGCCTTCTCGACCTCTTCCTCGATGCTCGACGTCACGGCGGAATTCCCTATGTTCGCGTTTATCTTGACCAGGAAATTCCTGCCTATTATCATCGGCTCTGTTTCGGGGTGGTTGATGTTGGAGGGGATTATCGCCCTTCCGAGGGCGACCTCCTGCCGTACGAATTCCGGGGTGACGTGCGTCCGGGGCATAGCGGCCCCGAAGCTCTCTCCACTGTGGAACTTCGCGAGCGACCCCAGTGTCTCCCGCTGCTCTTCAATCCTCTGGTTTTCCCTTATCGCTATATATTCCATCTCCGGGGTTATGATCCCCTTTCTCGCGTAATGCATCTGCGTCACATTCGCGCCTGCCTTCGCCCTGAGGGGTTTCCTCGCGTTCTTGAATTTGATGCCCAGTATTTTTGCTCCGCCCGCGGCTCCCCTTGCGAACTTCGAGGAAAAATCGGGGAGGGTTTTGACGTCCCCGCGGCCGAGCACCCATTTCTCTCTCAGCGGGGATAGCCCCCTATGGACGTCTATGTCCGCATCCGGGTCGGTGTAGGGCCCGCTCGTATCGTAAACGGTAATGGAAGCCTTTCTTTCGTGCGGTTTTTTCCCTGCGCCCGCCGCCGGGAACGAATCTTCGAGCTCGATCTCGCGCATCGCCACTCTTATGTCGTGGAGCGTCCCCCCCACGTAGACCTTTCCTGATTTCGGAAAGGGGTCGCGCGATATGAGCGCCCGGTCAGGTATCCTTTCCCGCTTCGTGGATATTCCCATTTAACAAAAACTCCCTTAACTCATTATAAAAACGCAATGCAGCCCAACCAAACCGCTGAAATATAGTATAAAAGTAACGGCGGGAAAGCGCAATGAAAGCCCGAATTTGTGAACGTCCGGGCGTCCTGTAAACTAATGGGCATGCATGATTTAATACTGGGCATAGAGACATCGTGCGACGAGACGGCAGCCGCCGTTATCGAGGGCGGAAAGAAAGCCCTTTCGAACGTAGTCGCGTCCCAGATCGATATTCATAAGGAATACGGCGGCGTAGTGCCGGAGATCGCGTCGAGAAAGCACGTCGAGCTGATACTGACGGTAATCGAGAAGGCGCTCGGCGACGCCGGCAAGGAAAGGGGGGAGGTCGATGGCATTGCGGTTACGAACGGGCCGGGGCTCATCGGCTCCCTCATGGTAGGGCTTTCGACGGCGAAGGCGTTCGCGTACGGACTCGGCATCCCTCTCATAGGCGTGAACCACCTGGAGGCGCACCTGTCCGCAGTGCACCTCGAGCACGACGCGGAGTTCCCGTTCGTGGGCCTGGTCGTCTCGGGCGGACATACGAGCCTTTATCTCGTGAAGGGCTATACGGAGTTCGAGCTCATCGGAAAAACGAGGGACGACGCGGCCGGGGAAGCGTTCGACAAGGCGGCCAAGGTGCTCGGGCTCGAATACCCGGGAGGGGTGGCGATAGACAGGCTCGCGAAGGAGGGAAACCCGGAGGCGATACGCTTTCCGAGGCCTTTCAAGGGTACGAAGACCCTCGACTTCAGTTTCAGCGGGCTCAAGACCTCTCTCATATATTATCTGAGGAAAAACCCCGGCCCCGACAATGAGCAGTTAAGGGACATATGCGCCTGCTACCAGGAGGCGATCGCGGAGACCCTGACCGAGAAAACGCTTCTCGCCGCAAAGGAATCCGGCGTCGGGTCAGTGGTCATCGCGGGGGGAGTGGCCTGTAATTCCCGCCTCAGGGCGCTTGCTAAAGAGAGGTTCGGGGAGGAGGGGATAACCCTCCGCATACCGTCTCCGGCGTTCTGCACCGACAACGCCGCAATGATAGGCGCGCTCGGCGCGGCAAAGCTCAGGCAGGGAGAGACCTCGGGGCTGAACATAAACCCCTATTCCACATCGAGACCCAGGTACATAAGGGGAAAGGGAATGGTTTCAGGCTTATGAGTCTTCCGCAAGTCAGTATTCGTAATCGGCCACTGCCCTGTCGGAGCGTATCTCGCCCACAAAATCTACGATCTTGAGATGCTCGGGATGGCTCTGATAAGCTTCGAGCCCTTCCCTGTCCTCGAACTCCGAATATAGAACGACGTCGAAGGCTGCGGGAGAAGCGTTAAAATTTATCCCGACCTCTATCGCCGTAATCTCGTCTATGACCCCGTCTAACGCCTCGAGGGATTCCTTCAGCTTCCTCGCATTCTCCTCTTTAGAAGCCCCGGCAGCGAAATCCTTGAGCCTCCACATCACTATGTGCTTAATCATGGATGCCTCCGGCATAATTGATAAGATACTGTCCGACAGCAATCGGCATACTGTCAGTGACATTTTTGATTTTCCGTACTGAGCGAATAGAATTATACTACTGAAGAGAAGTTTTCTTTACAATGACGATGAAGGCAGACCGCTTGAGTCCTGAAGCAATATGAGCGCCGGTTAAACTATATCGCAAATTAGCGTCCCGGTACGCGTACGGGGAGAGAATACGTTGGCAGTGACGGAAAGCGAGGAATCAAAAAGGGGCAAGAAGACACAGGACCTCAGCATAATCAGGTGGCTTTACGGCTTCACGGGACCCCACAGGGTTCTGATGGCGGCCGCCCTCGCGCTGATGATCCTGACCGCTCTCCTCGAGCTCTCAGTCCCCTACATAACCAAGATCGCGGTAGATAAATACATCTACCCGGCGTGGGGTATCGCCCGGTTCAAAAACAGCGGGAAGGACAGGGAATTCGAGAAATCCGTCAGGGACAGATACCCGGGCCTGGTGATACCCATGGGAGCGAATTCCTACCTCATCGACATGTCGGGGATTGACAACGCCGACAGGAACGACCTCGAAAAACTCGGAACCGTCCCGGAAGAGAGATACCTCGTCATTGACCCCGCCCGTTTCGATAAGGACAAGCTCGCCCGCGCAAGTGAAATCATTAAAGAGAATAGCGCTCTCTTTAAACGGGCCGGCGACGTCTACTACATAAGCTACACATCTCTCAAGGGGCTCGGCAGGGACGACCTCCTCTTGCTGAGAAGCGAGGATATAAGGGAAGTGATTGTTTTATCGACCGTCGTGTTCGCGTGTCTTACCGGGATATTTATCTTGAGCTCGCTCTTCACTTATCTCCTTAACTATTCGGGCCACAGGATAATGCACAGGATGAGGACGGAGGTATTCTCCCACATACTGAGACTTCCACAGACATTCTTCGACAAGAATCCGGTCGGGAGGCTGACGACCAGGGTGACTAACGACGTCAACGCAATTAACGAAATGTACACATCCGTCGCCGTACAGTTTATTAAAGACGTCCTCGTGGTCGTGGGTGTCTTTATAGTCATGTTTTATATGAACAGGGAGCTCACACTCTTCGTCGCGGTTTTTACGGTGGTGATGGTCTTCTTCGCGGGCCTCTTCAGAATGAAGCTCAAGACAGTCTACAGGGACGTAAGGAGGTCGATCGCGAAGCTGAACGCGTTCGTCCAGGAGAGCGTAAGGGGGATCGTGCTTATAAAGCTGTATAACAGGGAAATGGAAAACTTCGAGAAGTTCAAGGAGACCAACAAAGAGAACTTCAAGGCGAACATGGACCAGCTGTGGGTCTACGCGACGTTCAGGCCGTTTATCGAATTCATGAGCGTATTCACGGTCGCTTTTATACTCTGGTACGGAGGGCAAGGCGTACTCAGGCTCGAACTCACAATCGGCGCTCTCCTCGCTTATCTCTACTACGTGAGAATGCTTTTCCGGCCCATCATGGAGCTCGCGGAAAGGTACAACATATTCCAGTCCGCGGTAGCGGCGAGCGAGAACCTCTACGAGCTCGTAAACGTGGAGCCGGAGCAGCGCGAGGGGGCAAGGGACGGGTTCGTAAGCGGGAAGCTCGAATTTAAAAACGTGTGGTTCTCGTACAACGACAATGACTGGGTCCTCAGGGACGTATCGTTCACGATAGAGCCCGGAGAGACAGTAGCACTGGTCGGACTTACGGGGTCGGGCAAGACGACCATAGTCAATCTGATACTCAGATTCTACGACGTGGAGAGAGGGCAGATTCTCTTCGGCGGGAGGGATATAAAGGGGCTCAGCCCCGAGTTCCTGAGGGGAAACATCTCGGCGGTATTCCAGGACCTGTTTCTCTACGGGAAGAATATTTCCGATACCGAACACGACGAATTCTCGAAGGCGATAAAGATAGACCGGATAAAGTCGAACGGGAATACCATCTCTTCGGGAGAAAAGCAGCTCGTCTCGCTGGGGCAGGCGTTTTCGAAAAACGCCAGGTTCCTGATACTCGACGAAGCGACCTCGAATATCGACGCGCGGATCGAAAGAAACATTCAGAGGGCGCTCAGGAACGAGGCCCGCGACCAGACGACGCTAATAATCGCGCACAGGTTATCTAACGTAAGGCACGCCGACAGGATCATGGTCATCCATAGGGGCGAGATATCGGAGATAGGCACGCATGCGGGGCTGCTGGAGAGGAAGGGGATATATTACAACCTCTATAGGCTTCAGAACGAGATACACCGCTTTTCATTGCTGACGGACTGACCGTCACAACGCCGGATACGCACAATGGAATTCATAGCGCTTGAAAAACAAACGGAGGAAGCCGCAGCATATTTAAAGAGAAGAGAAAGCTTTAACGAGTCCCTCCTGAAGATAGTGGTATCCCCTTACCGCATTTCCCCTCTGGGCGCGCACATCGACCACCAGGGGGGCTCCGTACTCGGGATGACTATAGACGCCCGGACCGTGCTCGCGTTCACCCCGATCGACGAGAAAAGGGTGAGGCTCTACAGTATGAACTACCCGGGGGTAACCGAATTCGACATCGACAGCATCAAATCCCCCGGCAGGGACGACTGGGGCAGATACGCGATGGGGGCGGCGAAAGCGCTTAGCGAGTACCGCGGCATACGGAGAGGGTTCACGGGTGCTCTCTCGGGGACGCTCCCCTCGTCCGGCTTGAGCTCGTCCGCATCCGCGGGGCTCGCGTACCTCAAAGCGCTCGCTTACGCGAACGATCTGGAGCTCGGGCCGGAGGAGTATGTCGAGCTCGACAGGAGGATCGAGAACGATTATCTCAAGCTCTCAAACGGCATACTCGACCAGTCATCGATTGTTTACGGTAAAAAAGACAGCCTCTTATACATAGATACGGTTACCGGACATACCGCGGCTTATCCGAGGCCCAAAAACTGGGAAGACTTTAAAATATTGATCGTATATTCAGGCATCCCGCGCGAGCTCACGTCGTCGGGGTTCAACACGCGCGTCGAGGAATGCAGAAAGGCGGCGGGGCTCCTCGGAATAATGGGGGGACTGAGATCGGCGAAGACGCTCTCTTATATTCCCGAAACCGTGTTTCGTGAAAAATCGCCGAAGCTCCCGGAGGAGCTCAGGAGGAGGGCGGAGCATTTCTTCGCCGAATCGGAGCGCGTGACGATGGGGGTCGCCGCGTGGAACAGGGGCGACATGATTGCTTTCGGGCGTCTCATGAACGAATCCTGCGAGAGCTCGTTCGTAAATTACGGAGTCGGCAGCCCCGAGCTCGAATCGCTCCAGGAGATCATAAGCTCGACCGGGGGTGTTTACGGGAGCAGGCTTAATGGAGGAGGATACGGCGGGTCCCTTACCGCCTTTGTGAGAAGAGACTTCCCGGATGATTCTGCAGACGGTATCCTGGAACGATACAAGAAACGGCATCCGGAGCCGGGCTCGGGCGCCGCGGTATATTTTGCCGAACCGGACGACGGGATAAGGCTCATATGAACGCGATCCTGCTTTGCGCGGGCTTCGCGACCAGGATGGAGCCGCTCACGAAAGATATGCCGAAAGCCCTCCTCGATGTCGGGGGCAGGCCCGTCATCGACCACATGATCGGACAAATCATCGATTTCAGGGGGCTCGGTTCCATCGCCATAGTCACCAACGACCGCTTCTTCGGGCACTTTCTCGAGTGGGGCGAAGAGAACGGCGGAGCGATAACGGAGCGGGGGATAAGCCTCAATATACTGAACGACGGAGCCCTGCATGCGGAGGACAGGCTCGGCGCTGCGGGGGACCTCGGATTCGCGGTCAGCCAAATCAGCGAGAGCAAAGGAACGGTCGTCGCGGCGGGAGACAATATCTTCCGCTTCCCGCTCGGACCCTATTGGGAAAAATTCCTGAGCAGTGATAAAAGTTATGTCCTGGCGCTCAGGACCGAAGACTCACAAAGGCTCAGAGAGACGGGGGTATTAGAGCTCGATTCGAATGACCGTATTCTTGTGTTTCATGAAAAGCCGGAAGCCCCCCCGTCGAATTTTGCATGCCCCGCGCTTTACTTTCTTAAACCCCGGGCGCTCAATCTTATTCATGAATTCCTTTCGTCGCCTGATGCCGGAGACGAGATCGGATACTTCATTTCGTATCTGACCGAACATGACGTTATATATGCTATTCGCGCCGAGGGTGAGGCGATCGACATTGGAACGATTGAATCCTACGAAAGGGCTAAGAAAATCTTATCCGGGGAACCCGTCATATATAAAGGTTGACCGCGGCCCTAAGTCTCCTTTCCAAAACCTGCGGAATATTATAGTTATTGGCTTTTGTGAATTTTATAAATGTTTAGGTATGCTAAATGTAAGGCCAATTCATGTCCATTTTCGATCCTGTATACAGGCAGAAGAATATAGGCGGTCAGATAACGAGAACCCTGTTCCATATCGGACAGGCGGTAAAGAATCTCTTCTGGGATAAAAGCAGGCTCGAACACCTTACGCCCGCGCAGGTAAAGGCACTCCTCTTCATCAATTACACCAGGAAGAACGAAATCACGATAGGGAATCTAGCGAGGTCCCTGACCTGCACTCCGGCAACCGCGAGCGGCGTAATCGACTCACTTGAAAGGAAAAACCTCATATTGAGGTCGAGGGGCACCGAGGACAGGAGGAGGGTGCACATATCCCTTACGGCGGAGGGAGTACGGGTAGTCGGGGATATAGAAGACATAGGTTTTGAGATCGAAGAAATAGTCAGGGAATTCGAACCCCGGGAACAGGAGATCCTTGGAAGGCTTTTACTCTCAATCTCCGAAAAGCTCATGCAAAAGGGATTGATATTCTCGGGCGATATTTGTACCGAATGCTGTTTTTTCAAGAGAGACAGGTACTTAGGAGAGCTTAAACCCCACTATTGTGACAACCTTCACATACTCCTGAACGAAGAAGAAATCTGCAAAGAATGCCCTCACTTCAAAAAAACTCTCAACTGATATTATAATTTTTTTTAGTCTTATAGTTAGGCAGCCTAAATATCAGGTATACTAAGCATTGCATTCGTACAGGAAGCTTAACTGCCATGAAGCTAAAGCAGCTGGAATACATAGACGACGACAGCGACCTCGAGAACCCGGACCTCGATACGGACGGCGTTTCGGATGAAGAGGATTTTTCCGGTTACGAAGAAGAGGAGCCGGAAGAGGAAAAACCCCGGGGCAAGTTTTTCAAAAGCGGGAGGGATATTACCGACCCCAATTTCAGACTGCTCTACGCTTATTTTAAAGAGCTCAACGATGAGACTCTGCTCAGCAAGCGGGATGAAGCGGTTCTCGCGGCAAAGATAAAGTTTTGTGAAAGCAGGGCGAAAAAAATCACAGGGCGATTAAATAATAAACCAAAGCGCGGGAACGGAATCCCGCCCAGGGATGAGAGTATACTCGACGCCCTCGGCAGGTCCTATACCGCAAGGTCCAAACAGTTCCAGGATAAGTTCATCAAGTCCAACCTGAGGCTCGTAATCGAGCTCGCAAACAAGTACACGGGGAGAGGGCTGCCTCTCACGGATTTGATCCAGGAAGGGAACATAGGTCTCATGAAGGCGGTGACGAAATTCGACCATACGAAGGGATTCAAGTTCTCCACGTACGCATCATGGTGGATACACCAGGCTTTATCCAGGGCTGTAATGGAGCAGACGCATATAATACTCATCCCGGTTTATCTGCAGGAGCTGGCGGCAAAGGTATTCAGGGCAAAAGCGAAGCTCGAACATAATACTGACAAGAACGCGATGCCGGAGCAGATCGCGAAAGAAACGAATATCCCCTTCGATGCCGTAAGCACAATACTCAAGGGAAACGACCTCGTAGTACCGCTCGAGCTTCTTCCGGGAAACGAGGACTCCAAATCGTATCTCGATATCACGTCCGACCCCAATGCCAAAAGGCCCGAATATTATCTGACATTGAGATCGATCAACGAAGAGATCAGGGACTCGCTCGAATTATTGTCGGAAAGAGAGAAAGACGTGCTCATGATGAGGTTCGGCATCGATTATGAAAACGACCATAAGCTCGAACAGATCGCGGATAAATACGGCCTCAGCAGGGAGAGGATCAGGCAGATCGAAAAGGACGCACTCACCAAGCTGGCCGGCTCCGAGCGGAGCGGAGTTTTGAGAGAATTCCTGAATTAAGAAGCCCCGTTTTACAAACAATAATCAACATATATCTTATCGGTACCCCGGACTCCCGATGTCCGGGATCAATTGAGGAGACACGATGAGCCAGAACATAAAGCGGATATTAGCCGCCAACAAGGAATACGCAAGGGAATTCGGCGATAGGGGCAAGCTGGGGATTATTCCAGCGAGGAAGATTGCAATTCTAACATGCATGGACGCGCGCATTGAGCCCATGCGCCTTGCGGGCCTCGGGACTGGGGACGCGCATATAGTCAGAAACGCCGGCGGGAGGGCGAGCGACGACGCGATCAGGTCGCTCGTAATCTCAAACAGACTCGTGGGCACAAACGAGTGGCTCGTCATCCACCACACGGGATGCGGAATTGAGAACCTCACAAACGAAAAGATGGCGGACATAGCGGGAGAATCGTATAAAACGAGCGAAGGGGATTACGTGAACTGGCTCACTATTAGGGACAGGATCCAGAGCATAAGAGACGACGTAAAGAGGCTAAGGGACCATCCCCTTACGCCCGATGACGTTACCGTTTCAGGGTTTATTTATGATATTGAAACCGGGCTGCTTGCCGAGATCGACTGCGATTGAAAAATCCGTATCAGGACGAGAAGTGCGTAATGTGTATAGAATTCGGACGGCTGATTACTAAAGACCGGCTATACGCCCTTGGACGCCGTTTTGAATTGAATCGTATCGGGAAACGGGAACCTCGTATGCTCTTCCTTGCCGTCTAACTCCTCTACTTCGTCGGCTCCGAATTCCCTGAGACGGGA
Organism: Candidatus Dadabacteria bacterium; assembly: GCA_020027805.1. Lineage (GTDB taxonomy): Bacteria > Desulfobacterota_D > UBA1144 > Nemesobacterales > UBA2774 > 2-12-FULL-53-21. The sequence continues at coordinate 2,983 of JAHKKQ010000030.1, read as the reverse complement.
AATCACCTCGAGCACGACTGTCTCGGGTGTCGAAGCGCCTGAGCTCAGCCCCACGACCATGTCTTCCCGGAACATCTCTCTTCTGAGATTGTCCGCCCCTTCGATAAGATACGCATTCTTGACTCCGCTCGATTTCGCGACCTCGACGAGACGGTTCGAATTGGAGCTTTCGGGCGAGCCCATTATGAAAATGATATCCGCCTGCCCCGCAAGGGCCTTCACCGCGTCCTGTCTGTTCTGAGTGGCGTAGCATATGTCGAGCTTGGACGGGCTCATTATTTTCGGGAACCTTCTCTTTAACACTTCCAGTATCTCTTTCGTGTCGTCGACGCTCAATGTCGTCTGAGTGACGTAGGCGACCCTGTCGGGGTCTTCGAGGACGACCTCTTCGGCCTCGGCGACCGACTCCACGACTACGACCCTCTCGGGGGCCTCTCCGCTCGTCCCTATGACCTCGACGTGGTTCCTATGCCCGATAAGGATAATCGTGTATCCCATGTCAGCGTAATGCTTGACTTCGTTATGGACCTTCGTCACGAGGGGACAAACCGCATCGACGACGTCGAGCTTCCTGCTCTCTGCCTCCTCGCGGACTGCGGGACTGATGCCGTGGGCGCTGAATATCACCTTCGCCCCTTTACGATCGATCTCCGCGAGCTCTTCGACGAACCTGACCCCTTTCTTCTTGAGCGACTCAACCACGCGCTTATTATGGACAATCGCGTGGCGGACGTATATCGGGGGCCCGTACATCTCGAGCGCCCGCTCGACTATCTCTATCGCGCGGTCAACGCCCGCGCAAAAACCCCTCGGTTTGGCGACTATTACACGCATAAATAACCTCTCCGCATAATAATACTCGATTCCGCCAGCTCTTCACACCCTATGCCATTATGTAACCGTCTAAAAATGCATAAAATTCCTCCCGCCTGTCGAGCATCAGCCAATGGGAGACCACGTTAAACTCCTTCCAATCAAGATTATTTCCGGATAAAAAGCCCTTGGTCGAATCCATGACGGGCCTAGTTCCGGCACAGAAGATCCTGGGCAATTCGAGCTCCTTGTATGCGAGTGAAATTTCATTATTGCCCGACTCGTCCTCGCCTTCGGTCCTCATTACCAATTCTTCCGCCGTCTGAGCAAAAGCCGCCGGGTCACACTCGATCACGGAATCGAAATACTTTATTGTCGAAGCACTCTCATTATCCTCAAGTAAAATCTTTTTGAAACCTCCTTCATGGAGCCAATTACCAAATTCCGACATGCCGTGATTGAATTGCCCGAGCGCCGTCACAGCATTCGTCGATAAGACCAAGGTGTCCCGCGTTATGCACCCTTCGACATTCACGAATTTTTTAATCCTGCGTTTCTCATCACCCCTGCACATGAACGTCCCTAAAACGCCGCCGTAGGAATGACCGACCAGGACTATATCTTTGAGATCCCTGATAAAAATATTGTGACCCAGCAAGCTCACAATTTCCGCTTTCATGCTTGTCCCTCCGGTTTAATTATGACGACAGCCAACGGTGACCCGTTCCCCGGCGGCATAGAATGTCCCTTCCATTATGTAGACAATTATAGTATGAATCTTAGTAATCGTGTGCCGGATTTAAATTTAATTTTGTTTGTTATAGGCAGTGAAAATCAGAAGACGAGGGTAAAAGGATGAGGTTAAAAGACAAGGTCGCCATTATCACTGGGGGGTCGTCCGGGATCGGGCGCGCCATAACACTCGGATACGTCAAAGAAGGGGCTAAGGTGGTGATCGCAGCTCTCCACGAGGACCCATGCAGGGAAACAGTAAGAGAGGTGGAGGATTTGGGCGGGCAGGCCGTATATTTTACGCTCGACGTTTCCGACCTCGGCAAGCACCGGGAATTGCTGGATGCCGCCGTAAACACGTTCGGCAAAGCGGACATACTGGTGAACGACGCCGGGTACGCGAGGCGCGAGGGCTTATTCGACGTGACGCCCGGGGACTGGGACAAGATGATGGATATAAATCTAAAAAGCGCCTTTTTTCTCTCCCAGGGCTTCGCGAAACAGGTCATCAAACAGGGGACGCCCGGAAGGATAATTAATATCGGGTCCGTAGCGGGCGCCATGGACATGCACCCGGTCTCTATCGCCTATCACGCGGCGAAGGGGGCGCTTATCAACGTGACGAGGGTGATGGCCGTCGACCTCGCTCAATACAACATAACGGTCAACTGCATAGGCCCGGGCTCCACGATCACTCCGCTGTCCGCGTCTAAAGACCCTGAATACGACGAATACATGACTAAGGGCATCCCGGAAGGGAGGAGGGGAAAACCGGAAGACATGGTGCCGCCCGCCGTGATGTTCGCGACGGACGAGGCATCTTATATAACGGGACAGACAATATTCGTCGAAGGCGGGGCGATGTCGGTCTATCTGGGGAAAGGGGAGCCTGATTTCAAACCCTGATAGTCCGGCCCTAATCGAGAATTAAATCGGCTTTCTTCCTGTGCTTATCGATGTAGGGAAGGTAGCCGTCGTAGAATATCTCTTTCTTTTCGAGCCACCCGTGAGGGTCGAGGTTACGCTTCGATTCGTCTCTCGATTCGGCCCTGGCGAGCGCTACGTCCGCGGGCGTATCCACGAATATCCCTAAATCAACGAGCCCGTCGAGCTCATCGTCCAGAGAGAAGAGCCCCTCGAGTATGAAGTACCTGTAAGTTCCCGCGTCGACCGTTATCCGGCCGGAGATATTTCCGGTTTCGAGGTCGTATACGCCCGACATTTCGAAGGTCTTGTCCGACCGTATGGATAGAAGCGTTTCTCTTGCCTTGCCTATATCGTAGAAGTCGCGGAGGCGTATGTTTCCCTCTTCTATTTTGCTGTCCCATTCCGACCTGGGGACACAGACGAATAAATCCATCGTAATGAGGAGCGCGCCTGGAGAAAGGGCTTCCTTCAATACCCCGCCCAGATAGCTCTTCCCGCTCCCTATAGTCCC
>JAHKKQ010000029.1 GCA_020027805.1 Candidatus Dadabacteria bacterium | reverse complement strand
TAACGCGGGACCTCCGCGAGAACGGGGACGAAGAGTACGACCCGAACGCGATAAGCAGGCGCGACGTGCCCGGCGGCGTCGAGGTGTTCGAGATACAGGGCCCGTTTTTCTTCGGCGCCGCGGACAGGTTCAAGGAGGCGATCGACCTCATCGAAAAATCGGTGCCGGTGATCATACTCCGTATCAGGCACGTTCCCGCCATAGACGCGACAGGCCTCCACATGATAAAGGAATTCCTCCACGAGCTGCGTAAGGATTCGACGACTCTCATACTCTCGGGGGTCCACGCCCAGCCCCTCTTCGCCATGGAGCGCTCGGGCCTCTGGGACGAGATAGGGGAGGAGAATATTTTCGGCAACATCGACGACGCGCTCAACCGCGCGAGGGAGATACTGGGCCTGCCCGCAGTACCGCGCCCCGTCCCGTTCGTTCCTGTGGTCGCGAGGGAAGCGGATAAAGACAAAAAAGGAAACAGCGTTTAACGGATTCCGCATCTGCCCGGAGGACCGGATTGTTACCGCATATCCGGTCTGAAAAAAGCGTATCAGTGATCTATTTTTTTATAGTGCCTTTATAGGTATATATGATCGGGTCCTGACCTTCCTTCGACCAAAACATAGTGCCCGAGATTTCGTCACCATTAACCGAGCCTTCCCATTCAGTCTTTCCTTCTTTACCGCTCGTGGGTGCGGATTTGAACAATACTTCGCCTGCTTTTGACTTCGATTCATACGGAGCCGGAGTAAAGCCATACTGTTCGCATTCGGTGGAGAAGAAGGTCCCATCCTTAAAAATCAGCTCATCCTTGGTCGTTTCATTTTTATTCACCTCAGTCAGCTCGACTGAAAAAGATCTGCCGTCAAGCGTTTCGCCGGCTAACGCGGTGTTCAGATTAGAGCTGATTAATGATGCGCATACAGAAAAAGTAAAAAGATAGAACGATGAAATTAGAATATATCTCATATTACCCCCTGTTAACTGAAATTGTACCTGCAATTAACTCTACTGGAGTACGTAAAGCGATGTCAATACCGCTGAATGGCCGGATCTATCATCAAAACGTGGGGCTATGCCTCGCTCGACCCGGCTTGACTCAACGAATAAGGGGCGGCACAAGGGGCTAAACTCATAACTTGCCTGAATTCATCTTTATTCCTTTATAAGTAATCATCAGGAGCCCCCCCAGGACCGCGACTATTCCGTAGGTCAGCAGCGGAAGGGGGATCAGCATTGCCGCCAGGAACCCTCCCAGGAGCGCGCTCAGGGATTCCGCCCCCACCTGTATGGCGAGGTTATTCCCGAGCACTCTCCCCTGCCTTTCCCCGCCCACGAGGCCCGAGAGGAAGGCGCTGCACGCGGACATCGTCATGACGTGGAATATAGTCGCCGGACCCGCCGTGAACCAGTAGAACACGTGGGATTTCGGTATGACCACCGCCGCCACGAAAGTCCCTCCGACTATAGCCGTCCATATAATGAACGTCTTGAGGCTGAACCTCCTGCTTAAAGGAGCGAAGAAAAATATATTCGCGATGAATGAGACTATCGCCAGGTAGGAATAGTAAAAGGTCACCTTGCCGACGTCGAAGCCCCACTCGTCCACCATGTATATCTGTATCACGCGCCAGAACCCGAACGCCGACATGTACAGCAGGAAGTTGACGAGATAGACCCTCCTTATCGGAGCGTCCGAGAAAACGGTCAGGAGATTCGTGAACGTCTTGAAATAATCGATGGGCGCGTCCGTTTTAGGTACGAACGGGTCTTTAAAGCTGACGACTATCCATACGTACGTTACGACGAGCAGGCCCATGACTATCCAGAACGGTGAGGCGTAGCCGTAATGAACGACGAAGAGCCCTCCCAGGAGAGGGCCTGTTATATAGCCCAGGCTCTCGGCGGCGTATATATACGCGAACAAGCGCCCCCTGTCCTCGGGCAGGGATATGTCGGCGACCGAGCTCTGCGCTATGGCTACGTTCGACTCCGTGAGTCCGCACATGAAACAGGGAGCCATGAGCAGCCAGAGGGAATGAAACTCGAGAGCGAGCGAGATGAACAAATAAAATAACGCCGTGAAAAAGAGGGAGGCCGTAATTACCCTCTTCCTTCCGAACCTGTCGGAAAGGGCGCCTATTGCGGGCGACCCTATGAACTGCCCGAGCGGCATCTTGCAGCGACCGTTTTAATTCCCTCCTTTCCGGCGTCTTACACTTAAGAACCGATAAGTTCACCGGAATGAAAGAAGGCATTTCAGTATTGTCAGCACCTTGATGCGCTTATACCGCTCTTCATTAAGAACAAAGTAAAAATAAGCTAGTAAATTTTGAGGAAAAAGCTATAGGGAGAGGGAGCAATGAAGCGAAGGAGACGGGATTCTAAAACAAAGACCATGAGCTGAATAAATGGGATGATTATTACAACAAGAGCAGCCTTCATTCAGCTCATGGGTGCCGCAAACCGATTCATGCAGGAGAGAAATATTACAGAAATCATGCTTTACCTAAATGCAGCTACATATGTACCGGAACATCAAGTAGTCAAGCCAAAGACTATATTGACTCCGATAAACAATAACTAATATTGACAAGACTGTTTATAACCGGACCTAAGGTCAAAGGTATTACCCGACTGAGCCGGGGTTTCATCCCAGGCCACTATACCGCACTTCATGCTAACAGATATATCATTAGTTGAGCCCGGCGGCGTATACGGGTTTCGGATCGTGATAGCATTATCCCTTATTACAGTCCCTGTAGTGCCATGCCAGAGAGCGGGTCCTGCATTCGTATCCACTATCTGATTGAGTTCGATCAAGGTATTGGATATAAGTTTATCGCCGGCTTTGGCGCATTCATCACCGTTAAAATTCACCGCGGATCCCCCTGAATCCGACAGGTAATTTTCTCTGACGGTAATATTCGACATGCCGCAGTAACCGGGGATGTTACTCAAATAAACAGAATGACAGTGGCGTGGACTGATATTTGAGCCGTCGACAGAATTAGGCCATCCATAGCAGTACTGTCCGTCACGCTCAGTCTTATTATGCTCAACTAAAATATTATTCGCGCTCGCTATGAAAATACTCGTATAGTCGATATCGTGAATCCAGTTGTCGGTTACAATAACGTTATCAGCATGGATATCCATGCCGTAATATCCACCCGCAACCTCAAACCCTGAGAACTCGTTGTTTCCCTGATTTCTTTCCCATCTTATATCACAAAGCTTACAAGTACCCGGAATGATGTAGGGGTGAACCGGATTAATAGTATCGGTTTCCCAATCGTATGCCTCCATTCCCGGATAGGCTTTAAGATTGACTCCAAATTTCATTTTAAGCTGGGAGTTTAAAACCCATGTCCCGGATTTGACCCAAACGGTTTGACCGCTTGAAGCACCATTAATAGCCGATTGTATGGATTGGCCGGCTGCTACAATTTTATCCCCGGCTTTTATAGTACCCGGTGTCGGGGTCGGTACGGGCGCGGGCGGCGTGGTGGGAGTCGGGGTCGGCACGGGCGTCGGCGCAGGTGTCGGTACGGGAGTAGGTGCCGGCGTCGGACTAGGGTTTGAACTTTTTGGGGGCTTACGCGGATTTGAACGATGAAATGATAAAGCTTCTTCAGTAGAAAGAGGAATAACAACGAGTAGAGTGATAAGCAGAACGCATATAATATCAGGAACGGCTCTTCGATTCATTTTGTGCACCTCTTCTGTACCGGGATTTTGCGGTTAACAATTTGCGGTTAACAATTTGTGTTTAACAGTGGCAAGCACCGTGCCAACGACAATGAATCCGCAATATCGCCAATGATGATGCCGGTTGCTCTCATATCGGATTGGAATGTAAAAAAGAAAATCTTGAGATTAGTTTAATTTTAGACAGTATGAGGTGTTTGAATCCGTACACTGCCGGTTTTTTTCAGAAACTCTGTAAATGTTAATTTCACTTTTTTAATACTTTCAATTTCCGGGATGAAAGGAGGGCGGAATTATCATTTGCTTCTACTTTGAGATATTCGGATATATGGTATACGATCGAAGGAAACAAACCGCGTAAATTAAAGTAAATAACCGTCACATAAATTAAGGGAGACGCCAGTCTCCCATTTTTGTTTAGTCGCTAACGGCGGAGCATTGTCATATGTTAAAATTTCGTGAGTTTCAATCTTTATGTAAAGAATGCGACAGAGAGGGAGATGAACGTGCGAGATGACGGAAGAAACTGGGACGAGCTCCGTCCGGTAAAAATAACCAGGGGAATCATGAAATACGCCGAGGGGTCGGTGCTCATAGAAACGGGGGAGACGAAAGTGCTATGCACGGCGACTTTCGAGGAGAAGGTCCCGCCCTTCCTCAAGGACACGGGCAAGGGATGGGTTACCGCGGAGTATTCCATGCTCCCGCGCTCGACTAAGGAAAGGATAACGAGGGACAGCGTAAGGGGGAGGATAGGGGGCAGGTCCCACGAGATACAGAGGATAATAGGCAGGGCGCTCAGGTCCGTTATAGACCTCGACAAGCTGGGCGAGAGGTCTATCACTATCGACTGCGACGTTCTTCAGGCCGACGGCGGGACGAGGACGGCGGCCATCACGGGGGCTTTCGTCGCCCTTTCGGACGCGGTGCTCAACCTCCTCAGGGAAGGAGTACTGGAAGATAACCCCATCGCCGATTTCATCGCCGCCGTTAGCGTCGGTATCGTCGGGGGCAGGCTCGCGCTCGACCTCAACTACGAGGAAGACTCGAAGGCCGAGGTCGATATGAACGTCGCTATGACGGGCTCAGGGCTTCTCGTCGAGGTGCAGGGGACCGCCGAAGGGAAGCCGTTCTCGAAAAATGAGCTCAATTCCCTCATAATGATAGCGGAGAAGGGGATAACCGAGCTTATCGGCAGGCAAAAGGAAATCCTCGTCGAATGAATTCAATCATATTCCGACCATGATAGAAAAGATAGTGCTCGCTACGGGTAATAAGGGGAAGCTGAGGGAATTTAAGGGGCTCCTCGGGGGCGTATTCGGGAACATAGTATCCCTGAACGACCTCGAATCGCCGCCCGGGGTCATAGAAGACGGCGAAACGTTCCGGGAGAACGCCCTCAAAAAGGCGAGGGCCATAGCCTCTTATTCAGGCATGCCCGCACTCGCCGACGATTCCGGGCTGGAGGTCGAGGCGCTCGGCGGAAGGCCGGGAGTCTATTCGGCCAGGTACGCGGGGGAGGGCAGGGCGGACAGGGACAATATCAATAAACTCCTCGCTGAGCTTCGGGGCGCCGGGAACAGGAAGGCGAGGTTCGTATGCTTTCTCGCGCTCGTTACGCCGGAGGGGAAAGAGATAACCGCGGAGGGGAGCTGCGAAGGGGTCATACTGACACAGCCCCGCGGGGAAGGCGGGTTCGGTTACGACCCTGTATTTTTCCTACCCGAATATAATAAGACCATGGCTGAGATACCGCCCGAATTGAAAAACAAGATAAGCCACAGGGCCCGTGCCTGCGAGTCTCTCGCAAAACTTTTAAGGGAAATGTGATATTGCCCGAGTCCCGACAGGGCGGATTATTATCCTCGTGAACCGTTCAGGGCAGGAAAGATCTTCTGATCCCCGGTCTTGCAAGATTTCCCGCTTTTGAATATATTAATAAAGACCTAGACGGTCCCGCCTTAAATTATTCAATACAGCTCTCTGAGGTCAGTATTAATTGAAGACAAAATTCATATTTGTGACAGGTGGTGTTATGTCGTCCCTGGGGAAGGGACTCGCCGCCGCGTCCGTAGGTGCGCTCCTCGAGAGCAGGGGACTCCAGGTATCGCTCCAGAAGCTCGACCCCTACATAAACGTCGACCCCGGGACCATGAACCCGTTTCAGCACGGGGAGGTGTACGTGACCGACGACGGCGCCGAGACGGACCTCGACCTCGGGCATTACCAGCGCTTCACTAACTGCAACCTGTCCAAGAAAAATAATTTCACGACCGGCAAGGTCTATTACTCTGTAATCATGAAGGAGAGGGAGGGGAAATATCTGGGGAAGACGGTGCAGGTAATCCCTCACATAACGGACGAGATTAAAGCGCGCGTGCTCGACGTCGCCGGGGACAACGACGTCGTCATAGTCGAGATCGGGGGCACGGTGGGTGACATCGAGAGCCTCCCGTTCCTGGAGGCCGTAAGGCAGCTAAGGACCGACCTCGGGCGTGAGAACACCCTCTTCGTCCACCTGACCTACGTGCCTTACCTGGCGGCCGCGGGCGAGCTTAAGTCCAAACCCACCCAGCACAGCGTGAAGGACCTCCTCCAGATAGGAATCCAGCCCGACATACTGCTCTGCAGGACGGACAGGCTGCTCCCGCGGGACATAAGGGAAAAAATAGCCCTTTTCTGCAATATAAAAATCGAGGCGGTTATCACGGCGAAAGACGTGGGCTCGATATATGAAGTCCCGCTGATATTCCATCAGGAAAAGCTCGACCAGATTATCGTCGATTACCTCAAAATGTGGACGAGGAAGCCCGATATATCCGTATGGGAGGATATAGCGCACAGGTACGTAAATCCGAAACATGATGTGACCATTGGCGTCGTCGGCAAGTACATAAGCCTGAAGGACTCCTACAAGAGCCTCCACGAGGCCCTGTCGCACGGGGGCATGGCCAACGATTCCCGCGTCGAGATAAAGTACGTGGATTCCGAGGACATAGAATCGGAAGGAGTCGAATCCCTCCTCCGGGACGTTCACGGGGTGCTCGTCCCCGGGGGTTTCGGAAAAAGGGGATTCGAGGGGAAGATTCAGGCTGTGAAGTACGCGAGGGAAAGGAAATTACCATTTTTCGGAATATGCCTCGGCATGCAGATGGCCGTCGTCGAGTTCGCGAGGAATGTGTGCGGCATCGAGAAAGCCAATTCGCGCGAGTGCGGAGACGACGTGGCCGACCCGGTAATAGACCTTATGGAAGACCAGAGGAGCGTGAGCGACCTCGGCGGCACTATGAGGTTAGGCGCTTACCCTTGCATCCTCAGGAAAGACACTCTCGCCATGGCCGCGTACAAGTCGCAGGAAGTATCGGAGAGGCACAGGCACAGATACGAAGTAAACAACCTTTACCGCAATACCCTGAACGAACACGGGCTCGTGCTGAGCGGGCTCTCCCCCGACGGGAACCTCGTCGAGATGATAGAGCTCCGTAACCACCCCTGGTTCGTGGGCTGCCAGTTCCATCCCGAGTTCAAATCCACGCCCAGGGACCCGCACCCGCTCTTCCGGGACTTCATCAAGGTGGCGATGGAGTATCAATCCTCCCTGTCTGCATCCTGATATCCGTATTTCGAGCTTCAGGGTGATCTTAAAAACGCCCTGAACGCGGGTTACACGGTCGTAGCACAAACCCCCGATTATATTATTTACGACCGAATAAATAAATATGCAGCGGCAATGACAGGGTATAATCTTTTTAAGGTATAGGGCGTTCAGAACAGCATTCAGCTCTGCCGTGACGATCCGAACGCATGTAAGCATAACCATGATACGAATATTCCTGATCGCGCTGATTGCATCTATCATTCCGGCGGCGCTATATTCCTCGGCCGACGTCCCCGCCGCCGAGAAAACCGAAGTCGAATACCTGCTCGGGCTCGTGAAGACTTCAGCCTGCAAATTCGAAAGGAACGGCAAGCTCTATGACGGAGAGAAGGCTTACGGGCATATCGAAAAGAAATACGAGCACTTCCGTGACGAGATCACATCGACGGAAACGTTCATCGAATACGCGGCCACGAAGAGCATGATAAGCGGTAAGTACTACCTCATTATATGCTCGGGCGCGGAACCCGAAAATACCGGTGACTGGCTGCTCAAGGAGCTCCGGAAGTACAGGGAAAGCCGCTAAATCGCTTTTCCGGAAGCCGCCTTTAATCCTAAACGACCGCTAATCACTGAATTTTCCCTGAATTTTTGTAAAACCCGTCCGCTCAATTAGAATACTAGCTCCATGACCCGATCAAGATTCCCGTCGCCGCACGAAGTAGTACTGTTCAGAAAACGGAAGGAGCCGTCGCTGGGCATTTTCATCCGCGCGCTCGGGGATAAGCTGACCCTGTTCTCGGAGGAGGGCAGGGAGGCGGACATAGACCCGGACAAGGTCGCTTTCATAAGCGGCTTGAAGATCGAAGGGGAATTCACGGCTTCGGAAAAGAAGCTCAGGTTGAGGGATCTGAGAAGGGACCTCGACGAAGAGAAACAGGGAATAGACCTCGTGACGATATGGCAGTGTTACGAAGGCAGCGGGGACGAGGTGCCGTTCGACGAGCTGCTGTCGCTCTATTTCGGGGAAAGGGGTGTCTCCGACAGGGAGAGGCTCGCCCTCTTCTGGGCCGTGGACAAGGACGATATTTATTTCAGGAGGGGCGAGGAGGGCTATACGCCGAGGACAGAGGAAGAGGCAGGGGAAATAATCAAGAAGAAGGAAACCGAGGAAAGAAAGAAGGAGGAGCTGGAGAAGGCCCTTTACTGGGCTAAAGGGGTGCTCCTGGGGAATGCCCCGGCGAACGGAGCCTCGAATGAGGTTTCCGGCTACATCGACCTTCTCAGGGGATACATAACCTATCTCGATAAATTCAGCCGGTCTCCGGAAGCCAAATCGTTCTTGTCGGAGATAGGCATAAGGGACGTCGAAGGCGCGCTCGAATTCCTGATAAAAGCCGGGGTGTGGCAGGAAGACGAAGACCCCATATTGAAAAGGTTCTCGATAAGGGACGACTTCCCCGAAGGCGTGGAAATAGAATCAGACAAGTTGATCAGCGAGTGTCTCCCCGGAGAAGGCTTCGAGGATTTAACGGGGCTCGATATATTCTCGATCGACGACGAAAACACTGAAGACATAGACGACGCCTTGTCGATAAGGGAAACAGCCGACGGCACGGAGGTGGGTATACATATATCGAACGTCGCCGCGCTCGTGCCCAAATGGAGCGGCGCCGACGAGGAGGCCGGGCGGCGCGGGGAGACAATATACCTCCCTGAAAAGCGCATACACATGTTCCCGCTCAGGCTCGTAAAGGAGAGGCTCAGCCTTGTTGAAGGGACGGAGCGTCTCTCCCTGTCGCTCTTCGTAACGTTCGACGGAGAAAACAACCTGAAAAGCCAGAGGTTCACGAACTCCATTGTCAGGGTCAGGAAGAACATGAGCTACGCCGGGGGCAGCGAGTTCTTTCAAAATGAATACGGCGGTATCAGGATGAGGGAGATAGCGCTCGGCCTCAGGAAGAAGAGGCTCGAAGCGGGTGCCCTCATAGTCCAGCTCCCGCAGCTCAAAATCAGGATAAACGGCGAAGGGCGGATCAAGGTAGAGAAGAACTACATGAATTCCGTAGCCCACGTGGTCGTGGCCGAGATGATGATACTCATGAACAGGATGTCGGGAAGGTTCCTCAAGGAGAACAAGATCCCGTGCATCTACCGCTCGCAGCCCGAGCCCGTACCCGACGACGTGAGGACGCTCGACGAGACCTCCCCGCTTTACCCCTTGCGCGTGGTGAAGTTCCTGAGGGCCCCCAGGGTGGGGCTCAGCCCCGAGCCGCACATGTCCCTCGGCATCGACGTCTACACGCAGGTCACCTCCCCCATCAGGAGGTATCCCGACATTATCATGCAGAGGCAGATAGTGTCGGAGCTCCTCTACGGGGAGGCCGCGTACTCGGAGGAGGAGATCGAGAACCTCTATCCCCGCATAGAAGTCGGCATTCGCGACAAGAAAACCATAGAGAGGCAGAGGGAGAGATACTGGCTGTATAAGCACCTCCGGTCTCTCGAAGGGGGAGAGATCGAGGGGGTCATAAGCTCGGTCACCGACACCAGGGCAAGCGCTTACCTGCCCGACTACCTCTTTGAAACCCCGGTCAGCCTGGGTTCGGAGAGGGCCCCGGAGGAGGGCGCCAGCGTTAGGCTCCGCGTGAGAAAAGTGGACCCATTAAGAAAAATATTATCATTAGCCACGGTCTGATAGCATTTAAATCTAAAGTTATATATTATGCGCAATCTCAGGTTTGGTCCGGGCTTTTCGCGGCCTTTTTCCTGGATTTTAACGCTTCCAGAATCTCTTCCACGCTCGTAAACTTTACCCTGGGTCTCCCCGAGGCCTTCCCCCTCTCGATCTCGATGTGATCGATCCCGAGCCAGTCCTCGTAAGTCACATAGTCGGGCTGCGCGCCGGATACGTGCCCGAGCACGCTTTCCGGGTCCGGGTCGGGCGGCTCGATTACAGCGCCGTGACTCACGTCCTCGATTATGCACCCGACCGTCTCGCCCGCGTCCTGCTTGTTCGTTCCTATTACGCCCGTGGGCCCCCTCTTTATCCATCCCGTCACGTAGAGGCCCGTCATGTGCCCGCCCGTCCCCGGGTCCGTGACACGCCCTTTCTCGTTCTCGATCACCCCCCATTTCTCGTGGAACGGTACGCCCGGCAGCGGGACCCCCTGATACCCTATAGACCTGAACACGATGCCCGTCTCGAGCTCCTCGAACTCTCCGGTGGGACGGGAGCGGACGCTTCCGTCTTCGGCCCTGAAGAGCTCGTTTTTGGCGAGCTTCAGTGTGGCTACATGGCCCCCGGCGTCCCCTATGATCTCAACCGGGGAGACGAGGAACCTGATGTGGAGCCTTTTATTCTTCGTATGGTGCCTGGGGTCCGAATACGACCTCAGTATCTCGATCTTGTTGATAGCCGTCTGGTCCTTATTCGTCTCTACCGCTTCGATTATAAACTCGTCGTGCGCGACTTCGTGGGGGAGCGTCACCGGGTGCGCCCCGGTGAGTTTCCCGAGCTCCCTGGCTTCCGGATTGGTGAACGCGGCCTGGAGCGGGCCCCTCCTCCCGAGCAGGTACACGTCACGGATGCGGCTCCTGCCGAGCGCCTCGAGGGCGTAGTCGGCGATGTCGGTTTCACGGAGCTCGTCGACGGTGCGGCAGAGTATCCTCGCGACGTCGATCGCGACATTACCTACTCCTATGACGGCGGCCTTTTCCCGGGACAGGTCGAACTTCAGATGCCTGTAATCGGGGTGCCCGTTGTACCAGGCGACGAACTCGGTGGCCGTATGGTTTCCCTTGAGGTCTTCGCCGGGGATTCCGAGCTTCCTGTCTGTTTGAGCGCCCGTGGCGAAAATGATGACGTGGTAGTGCCTCTTCAAGTCCTCGAGCGTAATGTGCTTGCCGAATTCCACGAGTCCGAAAAACCTGAACCTCGGGCTTGAAGCGATCTTGTCGTACACCTTCGTAACCGACTTTATCTTCTGGTGGTCGGGCGCCACGCCCGATCTCACAAGCCCGTGAGGGGTCGGGAGCCTGTCGAACATATCCGCCTCGAATTCGATGTCCGTCTGCTTGAGAAGGTGCTCGGCCGTATAGAACCCCGCCGGTCCCGACCCGATAATCGCCGCCCTTATTATTCTCTTTCCTTTATTACGCGTTTCCATTCTGATATTCCTTTCGTCCTTTGACCCGGAACCGTTTACTAATTGACCCGCTCGTTATCGGAATTATATTTTTATTCGGGAATTATGCATCCGGGTTTTTAACGAGTATTATAAATCAGGCAATAAATATACCAAAAAATCCCGCCCGGTGTATTTATTAAGAAATATAATGCGTCCGAACCGGAGATGCTTGTGTCGGGCGCTTCCGGTATCGTGCTGAAAACGCATGGTCCGGTGTAAAATATACTCGGAACAGGCCGTATGCCCAGTAGAAACGCCCTGTTCGCGTATTTTAGTGTCCGGGCCGGGAATAATTCATGATTACCAAGAAAACAGTAGACAGAGCCGACTTTCACCTGAAGATAGTCCAGGAAATAAGCGACCTGGTAAATAAATCCACGGGCCTCAACACCATTCTGAAAAAAGTGGTGAACAAGATTGCGGGCTCGCTCCACTTCGACGTGGTCTCGGTCTACCTGTGGGACAAGGATAAGAACGTGCTCAGGCTCCGCTCTACGAAGGGGCTTCACGTCGACCCGCTCAGAACACCGATCACGCTCAACCCCGACGAGGGTCTTACGGGGCTCGTGTTCGAGAGCTCGAGGGCTATAACCGTAATGCCCGCGTCCGAGCACCCGAAGTACAGGTATTTTCCCGAGATCGGGGAAGAGGAATACGAGAGCTACATAGGCGTCCCGATAATCCTCCAGAACAGGTGCATCGGCGTACTCGTCGGCCAGACCAGGGACAAGAGGCTAATCAACCCGGCGGAGGAGACGCTGTTTCAGATAATCGCTTCGAGGCTGGCAGGGCTCCTAGAAGTAGCCGACAGGCTCGAGCGCCTGAAGACCCCTTCGATCGTCAAGCACGAGACGAGGACGTATCAGGGAAAGGGGGTCTCGACCGGCGTCGCCATAGGCAACGTATTTATATTCAGGGGGCTCTTCCAGCAGATAAGCTCCGACAAGCTCACGCCTTCGAGCCCCAAGGTAGAAAGAGGGAGGCTTAAAAAGGCGCTCAGGGAAGTGGAGGAGGACCTCCGCGACCTCATCAAGACGCTCGATTCCGAGGCCCTCCTGTCCAAGGCCGAAATTGACATATTCAGGGCCCACCTCATGATTCTCGAAGGGTCCACGCTCAGGAACACCATATCGCAGAAGCTCAAGGAAAAGAACATCCCCGCCGAGCTCGCGGTCATCGAAGGCGTCGAATCCATCGCGCAGCAGTTCGAAGAGCTGAGCGATAAATACCTCAGGGAAAAGGCGCAGGACTTCCGCGACATAGGCGAGAGGATATTGCAGGACCTCGTCAAGTTGAAGAAGGGCAGGAGCGTCGCCGCAGAGCCCCGCGAGGGCTCAGTCCTCGTCGCATACGAAATCGGGCCTTCCTTCATATCGATGCTCTTCAGGAACAAGGTGTCCGCGGTCGTGATAGAGAGGGGGGGCGAGACCTCCCACGCCGTCATTATCGCGAAGTCGCTCGGCATACCCGCCGTTGTGGGAATAGACAACATTTGCAGCATGCTCAAATCGGGAGAGAAGGTAATAGTCGACGGCAAGACCGGGTTTGTATTCTCCAACCCGGACGAGAGCCTCATCGCCGAGTACCAGAACACGTACATCAAGCTCATGAAGGTTAGGGAGGTAATAGAAGAGGCCGGGAAAGAGAGTATCGACCACAACGGGCTCGGCGTGAAGATAACGGCAAATATAGGTTTCCCTATAGACGTACAGCTCGCCAAGCATTACGGCATAAATGACGTAGGCCTCTTCCGCACGGAATTCGCATTCACCCAGTACACCAAGTGGCCCGGGATAAAGGAGCAGGTGAAGATTTACACCGACATCGCGAGGGAGTTCGAAGGGTACGTCACCGTCCGCACACTCGACATAGGGGCCGACAAGCTCCTTCCCTACTTCGAGTTCCCGAAGGAGGACAACCCGCTTCTCGGGCTCCGGGCGATAAGGTTCTCTATGGAGTATCTGGACCTCTTCAAGAACCAGATACGGTCGATACTGCTCACGCTGAAGAAGGGATACCGCTTCAGGATACTCCTCCCGATGATAACGAACCTCTGGGAGGTGGAGACGGCGAAAGAGATAATAGAGCAGATGGCCGCCGAAACGGGACTGTCTTCAAAAGAAATACCGCCGCTCGGAATAATGCTCGAAGTCCCCGCGATCCTATACCAGCTCGACGACTACAAGGACATGATCGATTTCATTTCCGTAGGCACGAACGACCTCATTCAGTACATACTCGCCGTCGACAGGAACTCGAACGTGGTGGGACACCTTTACTCGGGCTTCCACCCCGCGGTGCTGCGCGTCCTCGACGACATATACTACAAGACCAGATATTCGGGCATGGACGTATCGGTGTGCGGCGAGCTCGCCGGGACCCCCTCGGGGGCGCTCAGTCTTATAGCCCTCGGGTACAGGCAGCTGAGCATTTCGCCGTCCCACGTCCCCTACATCAGATACCTGTGCAAGAAGCTCGATAAATACGTGCTCGGCACCGTGAGGCGCGACATCCTGAACATAAAGAAAAACTCGGATATCGAGAGGTACCTGGTCGAGGCCCTCGAGACCGTAGACCCGGCGCTCATCGAATTCGAATAAACCGGCTCTCCGGCATTGCCGCTTTCAATTTCCGTTTACTAAGGTATTTTTTACACCCAGAATGAAAGTCGGAAAGATACACATAGTACTCTTCGTACTCACCGTATTCACCACGTTCGCGACGGGGCTTTCGTTCGGCGGCACCGTCCTGAGCGCGCTCGCGTTCTCGGGCGCTCTCTTGTTCATACTCGGCTCACACGAAATGGGGCATTATTTTTACGGAAGGAAATACGGGGTCGATATAACGCCCCCGTACTTCATCCCCGCGCCGCCCATAATCTCGCCCATAGGCACGTTCGGCGCGTTCATAAAGATCAAGTCCCCGATCTCGACCCGGAAAGCCCTATTCGATATAGGAATAGCGGGCCCGCTCGCGGGCATATTAGCCAGCATCCCGGTCCTCATCATAGGCATCAAGCTCTCGACTATAGTGGACATCGCCGGCAGTGCCGGGGAGCAGGGCCTCATGCTCGGGTCGCCCCTCATATTCTCATTCTTCTCGGGGACGTTCATCGGGAAGATACCCGAAGGGAAGGACCTCTTCCTCCACCCGGTCGCGTTCGCCGGCTGGGTCGGGCTTTTCGTAACCGCGCTTAACCTCATACCTTCCGGTCAGCTCGACGGAGGGCACATCGTGTATTCCCTGTTTTCGAAGAAGACGCACAGAATCGTCTCCATCGTCATGATTGCACTCCTGATAATATTCGGCATAGGGGCCGAACCCCTCCACCTCCTCTCTCAGAGGCTCACGGGGAGCAGCGCGGGTGAGTTATTGGGCCGCCTGCCCGAATTCGAAGGCTGGCCCGGCTGGACATTGTGGGCCGTCCTGCTCACGTTCATGGGGACGAAGCACCCCCCCACCATACACGACGAGGGAGAGCTCGACACGGGGAGAAAACTCCTCGGATTCATTGCGCTTTTAATATTTATCGGATGCATTTCACCCGTGCCGATAAAGCTCGCCTAGACCATGCCGGGGAATACCCGGGTGTTACGGCGGGAAGGGCAGGGAAGGGCGTATTTACGGAGCGATAATACACCCGCCCGAAATTTTTTACGTATATTGATAATTTCGGGGGTTAAGGTAAGTTTAGTTGTTCGCAAACGCTCGTATTTAGGACAAATAATCCTTAAAAATTGAATTGGCTGCGAAACAAAAATTAAAAAACCTTGCGGGAAATAAAAGCGTACAAGGAGGAATGACCGTGGCGAAGGACACGTTATCCATCACAGACAACAGGACGGGGAAGGGTTACGAGATACCGATCGAGAACGACACCATAAGGGCTGCCGATCTGAAGCAGATAAAGGTCAAGGACGACGATTTCGGTATGATGAGCTATGACCCCGCATTCGGGAATACGGCGGCCTGCATAAGCAAGGTTACCTTCATAGACGGAGATAACGGCATACTCCAGTACAGGGGCTATCCGATCGAGGACCTCGCAGAGAAGAGCAATTTCCTCGAGGTCTCCTACCTGCTTCTGCACGGCGAGCTGCCGACGAAACCGGAATACGACCAGTGGGTGCACAACATCATCCATCACACTATAGTCCACGAGAACATAAAGAGGTTCATGGACGGATTCCGTTACGACGCGCACCCGATGGGGATGCTCCTCGGAACGGTGGGCGCTCTTTCGACCTTTTACCCCGAAGCCAAGGACATATTCAACAAGGAGATACGCGACATTCAGGTGCACAGGCTCATCGCGAAGATGCCGACAATGGCGGCGTTCGCATACCGGCATTCGCTCGGCATGCCTTACGTGTATCCCGATAACGACCTTTCCTACGCCGGGAACTTCCTCAACATGCTTTTTAAAATGACCGAGCTCAAGTACAAGCCGAACCCGGCCATAGAAAGGGCGATAGACATACTGTTCATACTCCACGCGGACCACGAGCAGAACTGCAGCGCGAGCGCGATGCGTAACGTCGGGAGCTCGCTCCCGGACCCCTATTCCGCTACGGCCGCCGCAATAGCCGCGCTCTACGGCCCCCTCCACGGCG
>JAHKKQ010000028.1 GCA_020027805.1 Candidatus Dadabacteria bacterium | reverse complement strand
AGGTCGAAGTCACGAGAAGCCAGGTCGCAAGGGCATATAAACTGTATGACAGGCGTATCCTGAAAAACGAGTAGATAATGAGCGCGAGACCGAGTACAGCGAATATCGGCTCCGCAAATCCGGCCGTCACCCCGGCTCGGGGCTCCCTCCAGAACGCGCTCCCCAGCGAGTACAAAAATCCCTTGTAGGGGAAATCGAGATGTTTATTCCAGTGCTGATTCTGAATTTCCAGAAACTTGAGCGGGTCCCCGAACGTAGCGTAATTTACCGCAAGGTAATACGCGAATCCGAGCGCGATTACGGCCAGCCATAGTATGTTTTTCCTGACTTCCTTTATTTTAAATCCTTTTTGGTGCAGGTACTCGATGACGAGGACGGGGAGCAGTATTATTCCGGTAATTCTTGTAGCGGCGGCCAGCATGCCGAATACTCCCGCAAGCGCCCAGTTCTCCCTTCTCGAGTAGTAAAAGCTTGCGATCGAGAGGGCAAGGAAAAGACTCTCGGTATAGCCCGCGTGGAGGAAAATAGCGGTCGGGAAGACGGATATATATATTACCGACCTGAAGGCTTCATCGCTCTCGTAATCGAGTCTTACAAGCTTGAAGAGGTAGAATACCAGGGCCGCGTAAGAGAGGTTAGATACGAGAAGCGCGGACAAGAGATAATTCTTGAATATCAGGGAGAATATCTTGATCACGTACGGATATAACGGAAAGAACACGATTTGCAGGTTTCTTTCGTCGAAAGTCGAGCTTGTATATCCGTACTGCGCGATATCGAGATAGTGCTGGGTGTCCCATACGTTCCAGATAGAAATGATGGAGTCCGGGTATATGTTTTCGAGAAGTATGTAGGCTACGTATGCGAAGCCGAACGTCCAGACTATCGAGATCAAGGCGATAATGGATAAATCTCTCTCTGGAGGGCTCAATTTCATATAGTGCCGGATCTATCGGACTTCAAGTCGCTCATCTTGTTTGTTTTTACTGGAATTCGATTATCGTATATTATGTTAATCTAATATTGCGAAATATTGAATATTCCATTCAAAAGATCTATGAACACCCCTTTTCAGATGAATAAGAAATTTTCACTTCTCGCCGCACCGGTTTTGTTTTTCGTAATCGGTTTTATCGTTTACTATATCACACAGCCGCGCGTTCCGGACCCCTTTAACTATTTCAATTATCTCGCAGACGCATTTCTCCACGGCAGGCTCCACGTAACGGGTACCCCGTTTTATTTCGAAGAGCTAATTCACAGGGGAGGTAAATCTTACACGATCTATCCCCCGTTCCCCGCGGTCCCTCTTATGCCGTTTATCGCTCTCTGGGGGGTTACCTTCAAGCAGGTACTCCTGTCATTTCTCCTGGGCGGGATCAACATCTCGCTCGTATACCTGATGTTGAGCAGGCTCACCGCCGTGAGGGAGCTGCGGATCTGGGTAACCGTC
Organism: Candidatus Dadabacteria bacterium; assembly: GCA_020027805.1. Lineage (GTDB taxonomy): Bacteria > Desulfobacterota_D > UBA1144 > Nemesobacterales > UBA2774 > 2-12-FULL-53-21. The sequence goes on along the minus strand of JAHKKQ010000028.1, from coordinate 16,574 downwards.
CTCTTCGGGTTCGGCACCGTCCATTGGTTCACGGCCACTGTGGGCTCCGTCTGGTATTTCGCCCAAATAACCTCTATGACTTTGATGCTGCTGGCTGTCTACTGCACCTTAAGCGCCCGGAACCCACTGTTGATCGGTCTCCTCCTCGGGGCTTCATACTGGTCGAGGCTGCCGACGATCCTCACTCTGCCCTTTTTTATAATAATGCTTTCATATATAGATCTTCCGGATCGGGAAAGCGGGCTGCATATATGGAGGTTCAGGTTAAAACCGGTCCTGCTGGTTTGCGCCGGTGCGGGCTTGTTCGTCCTCCTCAACTTTCTTTATAACTACGTCCGGTTCGGTTCGGTGCTCGATACTGCATACGTCATACATTCAATTTCGCCCGCCAAGGAAAAGGTGTCGCCCTGGTTTAACAAGGGCTTATTCGACCTCTCGTACATACGCTACCACCTATACATTTTATTTCTTCAGCCCCCGGTTTTCATCGATAAATGGCCGTATATCATCCCTTCAAAGGTCGGCCTGTCGATCCTCATTACAACGCCCGCCTTCATTTTCGCCCTGTTTGCGGGCATAAGAAACAGACTCTCTCTCGCCTGCTGGTCGGCTATCATACCGACCGCGTTCCTGATATTCATCAAAAGCGGTACCGGGTGGACGCAGTTCGGCTACAGGTATGCGCTGGATTTTTATCCATTCCTCCTAATCCTGACTCTAAAGGGTATCGGCGCGGAGCTGAAATGGTATCACAAGGCGTTGATTATACTAAGCGTGCTCGTGAATCTCTGGGGCGTGCTGTTCCTGAATATATTCGAGTGGTACAATCTTTATTGACCTCGTATCCGGCTTTATGTATTTTACAAATTAAAATTTCATCCGCTCCCCTAAATGGATAGACCCCGGAAGCTGTATAACTACCTGATACCGTTAATTATTTATATCTCGTTAATATCCCTTATTTTCCTGATGAAGTATTTAATATCCTGGTCTCTCGCTGCGACCGTATCGGCTTTCCTGATGCTGTCTATTCCGTTTATTCTCAAATCCGATATGAGGGACCTAGGATGGGACCCGAGGGGCGCGCTCACCGGTATTGCGGTTACGGCGGTGATACTTCTTATATATATCGCCGTCCTCGCCGGATACGGTCTATATGCGGGAAAGTCGCTCACGTTCAACAAGCTCTCGTATTCCTTCGTCCTCATTCAACTTTTGCTCGTGGCGCTGCCGGAAGAGGTTTTTTTCAGGGGCTATCTGCAGCAGAAACTCGGAAATACCGTCAAAGGCGTAATAGCCGTGAGCCTTCTCTTTGCGCTCGCACATTTCGTGACCCTTTGCCTCGGGGGCGGGCACGGGTTATCGGTCTGCTCTCAGGCGGGCCTGACGTTTTTTCCCTCCCTGGTTATGGGCTATCTGTATATGTCGACGGGAACGCTCTGGGCGAGCATCATTTTTCACTTCCTCGCCAATATAGTCCATATCTCGGCGGGCTTTTCTTAATAGCGCCTGAGAGGCGGATGCATTTTCAAGGTCAAGGACACACCCGGGGGTATTTCCTTGCCTTTATATTCCCTGTCGGGCCGGATTCGGTTAAAATACTGTAATTACTTTATTTCTTAGAGTGTTATAATTATTAGACGGGTTGCCGAATGGATACAGTAAGATTGGGTCTCGCTCAGATAAACGTCCGCGTAGGAGATGTGGAAGGGAATCTCCGCAAGATTCTCGGATACATTAAGGACGCGAGGGCAGAGGGGGTGGACATTCTATGCTTCCCGGAGCTCGCGGTTACGGGTTACCCGCCCGAGGACCTTCTTTTGAAGCCCCGGTTTATCAACGACAACTTGAAAGCGCTCGAAAAGGTGAGAAAGGCAGCCGACGGTATCACCGTCGTTCTGGGTTTTGCCGACCGCGGGGAGGACATCTACAACGCGGCTGCGATCCTCCATAATAAACAGCTCGTGGATGTATACCGCAAGCACTATCTCCCGAACTACGGCGTCTTCGATGAGAACAGGTACTTCCAGTCGGGGCTCAGGGCGCCCGTGTATAAACTTGGGGACGTGGTCTTCGGGGTTAACATCTGTGAGGATATATGGTATCCCGGGGACCCCACGAGGAGACAGTCGATTCTGGGAGGGGCGCATATAATTATCAATATTTCCTCATCCCCGTATTATTCGTCAAAGGTGAGGCCGCGCGAGCAGATGCTCGTTACAAGGGCCAAGGACTACTCGACCGTCGTCGCCTACTGCAACCTGGTAGGAGGGCAGGACGAGCTCGTATTCGACGGCCACAGCGTGATCATCGGAGAGCGGGGGGAAATACTGGCCAGAGCCAGGGGATTCGAGGAAGACCTCCTCGTCTCCGACATCAACATAGACCGGGTGTTCAGATCGCGCATGCACGACCCCAGGAGGAGACAAGAGCAGCTGACAATGAAGGCTCACTCGGATAACGCGGAGGTCATCGTATTGGATGCAAAAGACAGGGCCGCCCGGAAGCCTGCTGTTAAGTCGAGGGTGGAAAACTTTTTGCCGGTCGATGATGAAATTTTCAGGGCGCTCGTGCTCGGGACAAGGGACTACGTGACCAAAAACGGGTTCAGGAAGGCGGTAATCGGCCTGAGCGGAGGCATAGATTCCGCCCTGGTGACCGTCATCGCCGTCGAAGCGCTCGGGAAGGAGAACGTAGTCGCTGTTATAATGCCCTCCGGATACAGCTCGAAGGGGAGCGTCGGGGACTCGGAAAAATTATCGAAGAATCTGGGGATTGAGCTCCTCAACATACCGATTGAAAAGGCTTTCAGGGCTTACGGCGAAATGTTCTCGGGGGTTTTCGCCGGACTCAAGGAAAACACGGCCGAAGAGAACCTTCAGGCCCGTATAAGGGGGAACATACTCATGGCCCTCTCGAACAAGCTCGGATGGCTCGTCCTCACCACCGGCAACAAGAGCGAGATGAGCGTCGGCTACTGTACGATATACGGAGACATGGCGGGAGGATTCGCCGTTATCAAGGACGTGCCCAAGACGATGGTTTACAGGGTTGCGAGCTACTACAATTCATGGAGAAAGAAAGAGGTTATACCTGCCGCGATTTTGACCAAACCCCCATCAGCCGAGCTCAGGCCGGATCAGCTGGACACCGATACGCTTCCGCCTTACGATATCCTGGACCCGATCCTTAAAGCCTACGTCGAGGACGACCTCAGTATTGAAGACATTGTATCCCTCGGCTATAGTGAATCCGTGGTTAAAAAGGTAACCCGTCTGGTGGACACGAACGAATATAAGCGGAGACAAGCCCCCCCGGGCATCAAAATCACGGCGAGGGCTTTCGGTAAAGACCGCCGGTTCCCTATCACGAATCTCTACAGGGAGTGAAAAGTGACTTCGTTTCGGGCCCGCGGCACATTGCCTGGACGAGATTATTTTTAAGACTTTCCCCTGGCTGACTTATTGTTGACTTGTCTTAATTTTCATCTAACATTAATATAGGGTTATTCGGCTGAAATTGCAGCCGCTCATTTTTAGCTTCAGATTATTTAGAACTCTCTGGAAGGTGTTTTCATGAAGCCCACGGGATATCCGAAGAAACAGGGTCTCTACGATCCGCAGTTCGAGCACGATTCATGCGGTATAGGGTTTGTTGTAAATATTAAGGGTAAAAAATCCCATACCATAGTAAAAAATGCTCTGACTATTCTCCGGAACCTCCAGCACAGAGGGGCCTGCGGATGCGAGGCCAACACCGGCGACGGAGCGGGGATTCTCATTCAAACACCCCACAAGTTTTTTAAGAAGATTGCGGGAGAGGCCGGAATTACGCTCCCTCCGTATCAGTCTTACGCCTCGGGGGCGGTGTTCCTCACCCCGGTTGCCTCGGAGAGAAAGGACTGCATCAAGGCGTTCGAGAGAATAATAACCGAGGAGGGCCTGACCGTTCTCGGATGGCGGGATATACCGACCGACAATTCTTCTCTGGGCTTCACCGCCGTCAAGGGCGAGCCCTTCATGAAGCAGATATTCATCGCCCGCAATTCTAACATTACAGACGACGAGGCTTTCGAGCGCAAGCTCTACATCATCAGGAAGCGGGCGGAAAACGATATCAGGTTTTCCGGCATGCAGGGGGGCGAGTACTTCTACGTGCCGAGCCTCTCCTACAAGACGTTCGTGTACAAGGGCATGCTCACCACGTGGCAGCTCGAGCAATATTATCCGGACCTGAGCGACCCCGACATGGAGTCGGCCATAGCGCTCGTCCATTCCCGTTTCAGCACCAACACGTTCCCGAGCTGGGACCGCGCGCACCCCTACCGCTATATTATCCACAACGGGGAGATCAACACCCTCAGGGGGAATATCAACTGGATGCACGCCCGGGAGGCTGTGCTTTCTTCAGGCGTGTTCGGCGACGAGCTGGAAAAGTTATTCCCGGTCATACAGCCCGACGGAAGCGATTCCGCCAATTTCGATAACTGTGTAGAATTTTTGACGCTAGCGGGGCGCCCGATCGAGCATTCGATCATGATGATGATACCGGAGCCCTGGTCCAATCATGAAACGATGAGCGACGAGAAAAAGGCGTTCTACGAATACCACAGCTGCCTGATGGAGCCCTGGGACGGGCCTGCCTCGATCGCCTTTACGGACGGCTTCAAAGTGGGGGCGGTACTCGACAGGAACGGGCTCAGGCCGTCGCGCTATTACGTGACCAAAGACGACACTGTAATCATGGGTTCGGAGGTCGGGGTCCTGGATGTCCCGGCCGACATGATATTAAAAAAAGGAAGGCTCCAGCCCGGCAGGATGTTCCTGATAGATACGGTCGAAGGGCGTATAGTGGGCGATGACGAGATAAAAAACAGGCTTGCGAATGAAAGGCCTTACCGGGAATGGCTCGATCAGAATCTCGTAAACCTCTCCGATATACCGCTTTCGGAAGGGTTGGAAGACAGGGAGAATTTCGACCACGAAGCCATGGTCGAGAGGCAGAGGGTATTCGGCTACTCGTTCGAGGATTTGAAGGTGATCATGGGGCCAATGGCCGAGAACGGCGTCGAGCCCGTAGGCTCCATGGGCAAGGACACCCCGGTGGCGGTTCTCTCGAACAAGCCGAGGCTCCTTTTCGAATATTTCAAGCAGCTCTTCGCTCAGGTAACCAACCCTCCGATCGACGCTATACGCGAGGAGCTGATTACCGCTACCGAAGTTACGATAGGTCCCGAGAGCAATATTCTCGACCCGCGGCCCGAGAACTGCCGCTTGATTAAACTCGACAGCCCTATCCTTACTAACGAGCAGCTGGAGCGTATAAGGGGTCTCGACAACAGCACGTTCAAATCCGTCACGCTCCCTATAGTATTTGAGATCTCGGGCGGCAGCGACGGTCTTGAGGATGCGCTAAAAGACCTGTTCACGAAGGCCGATAAGGCGATCGAGGAAGGGGGCAACCTCCTGATATTGTCCGACAGGGGTTTTGACAGGGAACACGCACCGATCCCCTCACTGCTCGCGTCTTCAGGGCTCCACCACCACCTGATAAGAAACGGCAAGAGGCTGAAGGTCGCATTGATACTCGAGTCGGGCGAGCCGAGGGAAGTACACCATTTCGCGCTCCTTATAGGCTACGGCGTGAGCGCGGTGAACCCCTATCTCGCTTACGAATCCATAGAGGACATGATAGAGCAGGGATTGCTGAAGGACATAGATAAAAAAACCGCACTAAAGAACTATATAAAGAGCGTCGTGAAGGGCGTCGTGAAGACGATGTCCAAGATCGGCATATCGGCCGTTCAGAGTTATCACGGCGCCCAGATCTTCGAGGCCATAGGCCTCAACCACGAATTCGTGGATAAATACTTCACCTGGACCCCGACCAGGATCAAGGGCGCCGGAATTGAAGTAATCACGGACGAGATCAGGATGCGTCACGAGAAGGCCTTCCCCGATCGGGAAGTCGAGCCCGAGACGCTCGACGAGGGCGGGATTTATCAGTGGCGTCCGGACGGGGAGCACCACGCGTATAACCCGCGGACCGTGCACCTGCTTCAGAACGCCTGCCGCACGGGGAGCTATGATAACTTCAAGAAGTTTTCGGGTCTCGTCAACGACCAGTTGAAGCAGCTCCACACCTTAAGGGGTCTCCTCGAACTCAAGGTCGAGCCCGATCCTATAGATTTAGACGAAGTCGAATCCGTGGAATCGATCTGCAAAAGATTTAAGACCGGGGCCATGTCCTACGGCGCGATAAGCTCCGAGGCGCACGAAAGCCTCGCCATCGCCATGAACAGGATAGGGGGAAAGAGCAACACCGGCGAGGGCGGAGAAGACCCGCTCCGCTACATCCGCGATCCGAACGGCGATTCGAGAAAGAGCGCGATAAAGCAGGTGGCTTCGGGAAGGTTCGGAGTGACGAGCGAGTTCCTCGTTAACTCCGACGAGATTCAGATAAAGATAGCTCAGGGCGCCAAGCCCGGCGAGGGCGGCCAGCTGCCGGGGAAGAAGGTCTATCCATGGATAGCGAAGGTAAGGCTGTCGACCCCGGGCGTAGGGCTCATATCCCCGCCGCCCCATCACGATATCTATTCCATCGAAGACCTCGCGGAGCTCATACACGATCTAAAGAACGCGAACCAGAGGGCGCGGATTAACGTGAAGCTCGTGTCCGAGGTAGGCGTAGGCACTATCGCCGCGGGCGTCGCCAAGGGGCATGCGGACGTTATTCTCGTAAGCGGATACGACGGCGGCACGGGCGCGTCCCCCCAGTCGAGCATTCAGCACGCGGGTCTCCCGTGGGAGCTGGGTCTCGCCGAGACCCACCAGACGCTTCTTGTCAATAACCTGAGGAGCAGGGTGGTCCTCGAAACGGACGGTCAGATGAAGACCGGACGCGACGTTGTCATAGCCGCCCTTCTCGGAGCCGAAGAGTTCGGTTTCTCGACGGCCCCGCTGATAGTCCTCGGATGCATTATGATGAGGGTCTGCCATCTCGACACGTGTCCCGTCGGAGTGGCCACTCAGAACCCGGAGCTCCGTAAAAAATTCGCGGGCGACCCCGCTCACGTCGTAAATTTCATGCGCTTCATCGCCGAGGAAGTGAGAGAGATCATGGCTCAGCTCGGGTTCAGGGCGGTCAACGAAATGATAGGAAGGACGGACAAGCTCGAAATGAAGAGGGCCGCAGGGCACTGGAAGGCAAGGGGTGTAGACCTCTCGGAGATACTCTTTCAGCCTGACGTGCCCTCCGATTGGGGGAAGTACTGTCAGATCGAGCAGGACCATGGGCTTAAAGACGCTCTCGACAATAGGGTGCTTCTAGAGATATGCAAGCCCGCCATCGAAGCGGGTACCCCCGTCGAGGCGATTTTGCCGATCAGGAACGTGAACAGGACGGTAGGGACAATACTGGGGAGCGAGATCACGCGGCGCTACGGCAAGGACGGCCTTCCGCCCGACACCGTCAGGCTTCATTTCAACGGCTCGGCGGGTCAGAGCTTCGGGGCCTTTATCCCTAACTCCATGACCCTTATCCTGGAGGGCGATTCGAACGATTACATCGGGAAGGGTCTTTCGGGAGGCAAAATCATCGTTTATCCGCCCAAAGGATCGACGTTCAAACCCGAAGAAAACATCATAATAGGCAACGTGGCTTTTTACGGCGCTACCGGCGGGGAGGCCTACGTCAGGGGCATGGCGGGGGAGCGTTTCTGTGTCAGAAACAGCGGAGTCCATGCCGTCGTGGAGGGCGTCGGCGATCACGCCTGCGAATACATGACCGGCGGGCGCGTCCTGGTGCTCGGCTCGACAGGCAGGAATTTCGCCGCGGGCATGTCGGGAGGGACGGCGTATGTTCTCGACGAAACCGGGGACTTCCCTGTCAGGTGCAATAAGGATATGGTAAGTCTCGATAAACCGGATGTGGAAGATTTAGAAGAGATAAAGGGCATGATAAAGCGGCACGTCGAATACACCCATAGCGAGATGGGAAGGGACATACTTGCGCGCTTTACCGACTTATCGGAGAAATTCGTCAAGGTCATGCCGAAGGATTACAAGAGAATGCTCGAAGCGATAAAGAAAGTCCAAAAAACCGGCCTCAGCGGGGAAGAAGCCCTTATGGCCGCGTTTGAAGAAAACAAAAGAGACCTGGCCCGTGTAAGCGGCAATTAATTCTCTCTCTATCTCTTACAAGTAAATCAATATCCGGTATAATCGTATCGAATTTAAGCTGGAGGAAGTTAATGGGTGACCCTACTGGTTTTATGGAGCATGAGAGAGAGCTAGAGCCCGACCGCTCGCCCGGAGAGCGCATAAAGGACTGGAAGGAATTCCATAGGCATCTCCCCGAGGCGAAGCTCAAGGTCCAGGGGTCGAGGTGCATGGACTGCGGCATCCCTTTCTGCCAGACGGGATCAATCATAAACGGATTGACCGCGGGCTGCCCGGTAAATAACCTCATACCCGAATGGAACGACCTCATTTACAAGGGGCTCTGGAAAGAAGCGCTCGAGCGTCTCCACAAGACAAACAACTTCCCTGAATTCACCGGGAGGATTTGCCCCGCGCCGTGCGAGGGGTCGTGCGTCCTCGGCATCAACGAACCGCCCGTAACGATAAAGACGATCGAATGCACGATAATAGACAAGGGTTTTGAAGAGGGATGGGTCGTCCCGGAGATACCCGAGACCCGGACCGGGAAAAAAGTCGCGGTCATAGGGTCGGGGCCCGCCGGGCTTGCCTGCGCCGCGCAGCTGAACAAGGCGGGGCATCTGGTTACGGTATTCGAAAGGGACGACAGGGTGGGAGGGCTCCTCATGTACGGCATCCCCAACCCTCACCTGGACAAGCGCGTGGTCGATAGAAGGGTGAGGCTGCTCACGGAAGAAGGGGTCAGGTTCGTCACGAATACGGAGATAGGCAAAGACTACCCGGCCGGGAATCTCCTCAAGGAGTACGACGCAGCCGTTATATGCACAGGCGCCACCAGGCCCCGCGACCTTCCGGTCGAGGGCAGGGGGCTCAGGGGCATTCATTTCGCCATGGAGTTCCTGAAGGCCAATACCAAAAGCCTCCTCGACAGCAATCTGAAGGATAAGAACTTCATATCCGCGAAGGGTAAAGACGTTATAGTGCTCGGCGGAGGAGATACGGGGACCGACTGCGTAGCCACCTCGATGCGGCACGGGTGCAGGAGCCTCCTCCAGTTCGAGATATTGCCGAAGCCCCCGTTCGAGCGCGCTCCCGAAAACCCCTGGCCCCAATGGCCGAAGGTATATACGATCAGCTACGGTCAGGAAGAGGCGATGTCGGTATTCGGCGAGGACCCCAGGAGGTACCAGGTCCTGACGACGAGATTCGCAGGTGATAAGAAGGGCAACGTGAAAGAGCTGCATACCATCCAGATAGAGTGGCACACGGGGGAAAACGGCCGCACTTCTTTCCGGGAAATACCGGGCACCGAAAAGGTCTGGCCGGCACAGCTTATTTTTTTGGCTCTAGGATTTCTGGGGCCGGAAGACAGCCTCCTCAATCAGCTTAAAATAGAGCGCGATGACCGCTCTAACGCAAAGGCCGAGTACGGAAAGTATAAAACCAACATCGAAGGCGTATTCGCCGCCGGGGACGCGAGACGGGGCCAGAGTCTGGTAGTATGGGCGATAAACGAAGGGCGCCAGGCCGCGCGTGAGTGCGACAGGTATCTTATGGGCTCCACCAATCTTCCTTAGTATCTTTCGAGATATTCGAGTCTTCCGATCCGCCAATTACGATATTACGACCTGACACGTTATTGTTTAGTGCGGGCATCGGGTGGGCCGGATACTGTTCATCCCTTGTACCATGCCGGTATCTTATCGCCTATGTATATATTTACCGCCTTCGTTTCGAGGTACATATCCAGACCCTCCGTGCCGAGCTCTTTACCTATCCCGCTCTGCTTGAACCCGCCGTAAGGCGTCTCCGGCACAATGCCTCCGTATGTGTTTATCCACAAATATCCGGCTTTAAGGGCTTTCGCTACCCTGAGGGCCTTCTTTATGTCCCGAGTCCATATCCCTCCGGCGAGACCGTAAACGGTGTCGTTCGCGATCCTGACAGCTTCTTCCTCGGTCTTGAACGGTATGACCGCTACTATCGGACCGAATATCTCCTCGCATGCGACCGTCGAGTCGGGCTCGACGTCGGCAAGGACTGTCGGCTCGAAGAAATACCCCTTCTTAATGCCTTTGGGCCTGCCTCCGCCATGGAGCACCTGCCCCCCTTCGTTTATTCCCTTCTCGAAGTATGATTTCACGTTGTCGAAATGTTCTTTTGAGATTAGAGAGCCGAGCTCGGTCTCCTCGTTCTGCGGGTCTCCCTGCCTTATCTGCTTTACCCTGTCTATGAACGGCGGTAGGAATTTATCGTAAATGTCCTCGTGCAGCAGGAGGCGCGTTATGGCCGTACAGTTTTCTCCCTGGTTGAAGAACCCTCCCCTCAGTGCGGCTTCGATCGTATTCTCTATATCGGCGTCCTCGAAAACGATACACGGCGCCTTACCCCCGAGCTCGAGGGAAATTCGTTTAATGGTTTCAGCCGCGGTCCTCATCACTATCTTTCCGACTTCCGTCGATCCGGTGAACGCCACCTTAGCCACATCCGGGTGCTCTACAATGGACTGTCCCGCGATCTCCCCCATACCGGGCACGACGTTCAGCACTCCGTCGGGCAGTCCGGCCTCGGAGCAGAGCCTGGCCACTTCGAGTATACCGCAGGGCGTGTATTCGGCGGGCTTGAGCACTATAGTGCATCCGGCCGCGAGCGCGGGCGCTATTTTCCACAGGGAGAGAAGGAGTGGGAAATTCCAGGGGACTATCTGCGCCACGACGCCTAACGGCTCCTTGAGCGTGACCGTGAGCTGGTTTTCCGATACCGATATGCTCTCTCCGTTCAATCTCGTGGACGCCCCCGAATAGTATTCGAGGGTCTTGACTGCGCCCCCTATCTCCACGAGACGGCTCTCCCTTATCGGCTTTCCGGTTTCGAGCGTGTTGGTCAGGGCGATGGATTCCTTATTTTGGTCTATTAGTTCGGCGATCCTGTGAATGAGCTTTACCCGCCCCGCGACCGGGACCTTCGACCACGTTTCAAAGGCTCTCCCCGCTGCTTTTACCGCGCTGTCTACGTCTTCCTTCTGGGCCTCGGCTATCTCGGCGAACGGCTCCTCGGTAGCCGGGTTTTCTCTTATATAGGTCTTCCCGGAGACGGAATCTGTCTCCTTTCCGTTTATAAACAGCCCGTATTTCCTTATCTTGGCAGACAAAATTGCATACCTCCCGTAACTATTCTTAGAGAATTCTATACAATTTTTAGGATATAAGCCAAAAAGAGGGGATCTTGACCGGGTACAAGCCCTCCGCCCGTGTATGGACACTCACAATGCGGACGGAAACGTATTCTCGGTATACGCGGCCCTGATTGGTTTATACAGGGCCTTTTCTGTGCTGCGATTCTTTAAGGTCGGGGGAATTAACAATCCGGCGCTTCGTCTCCGCGATAAACGGCCCTACTGCCTGGCCTTCGATCTCCCTGCGCCCGTCGAAGGGGCAAGCAGGATCTTCAGCAGGTCACGTATCTGCTCCCTGCTGAACGGTTTTTTGAGTACCGAGATCGGCCCCAGCTCCAGGGCCTGGTTCATAATCTCGCTGTCCGGGTAGCCTGTAATTATCACGACCGGCAGGCCGCTTTTTGCTTTCTTTATCTCTTTCAGGACCTCTACTCCGTTCATATCCGGGAGGACAAGGTCGAGGAATACCAGATCGATGTTCGAATCCTCTATTGCCCTTGACGCCTCGATACCGCTTTGGGTCGTAATTACATCGTGGCCCTCGGAGGTAACGATCTTCTTGATATCCATGGCTATCAGTTTTTCGTCATCCACGACCAGAACGTTCTTTTTCTTGGGAAGCTGGTCCCAGAGCCATTTATCAATTAGCTCCTTCGTGAACCTCCACTGGTTCCCGACCTTGAATGCAGGAATCTTTCCGTCTTCAAGCAGTCTGTAGAGTGTGGGTTTGGCGACTTTGAGGTATTGAGCGGCCTCTTCGAGAGTCAGTACTTGCTCCATTTGTGTGATTCCTCCTGTTTGTCAGTCTCGCGTGAGATGGTTATCAAATTTTATCCTGCACTTTTCTTATATAATCGCTCTGAATATATACGGATAAAGCCTTTATTCGGACCTGCGCAGGGTGTAACGGAACTAAATAATTCGAATATACACCCGTTTTTAAAGCATATATTTTATACCATTGACGGTGGATTGTCTGTATCCCATTTAATCGTCCCCGCCGTTCCGGACAATCTTCCATAAATAATTATATAATACGTTTCCTGAAAAAGGCTAGTGTTGTTGACAATAAATACCCTTCCAGTAATCTAAGTGCAATTCCAGATGGAGAGACGGGAGAGCCGGTATTTCAGTCCTCGATATCGTTACCGAGAAGCTGCTTGTCAATGAGGAGCCCATAAGTTTTGAAGAGGCGCTGGCGCTCCACGGGCTCGAAAAGCCGGAAGTTCCCGACCTGATTTCCCTTGCCAGGAAAGTCACTTTAAAATATAAAGGCGACGGCGTTTTTTTAAGGTCGATCATCAGTGCCCAGACCGGCAACTGCCCGGAAGACTGTTCTTTCTGCTCCCAATCGGCTCATTACGATACCGAAGTCACCGCACACCCGCTCGTGGCCGCGGAGAAGATATTATTGGCGGCCAAACAGTCGGAGAAGCTCGGGGCGATGGATTTCTGCATAGTCATAAGCGCGAAGGGGCCGACGCCCAGGATTTTCAAAAAGGTGCTCGAAGCCGTGGACATGCTTCGCGCCGAAACGAGCCTGAAGATAGGCTGCTCCCTCGGTGACCTCCGGGAGGATCAGGCTTACGAGCTCAAGGAGCACGGGGTCTGGCGGTACAACCATAACCTCGAGACGTGCAGGAGCTATTTCCCCAGCATCTGCACGACCCATACGTACGATGACAGGCTCAGGACGGCGGAGCTCGTTAAAAAAGCGGGCATGCACCTCTGCTCCGGAGGGATACTCGGAATGGGGGAATCGCCTAGACAGAGGCTCGAGCTCGCTTTCGAGTTGAAAGAGCTCGGCCCGAGCTGGGTGCCTATCAACTTCCTTAACCCGAGGCCCGGGACCCCGTTCGAAAAGCTCCAGGCGATCCAGCCTTTCGAAGCGGTAAGAACGATAGCTATATTCAGGCTGATACTGCCGGATAAAATACTCATGACAGCCGGGGGAAGGGAAGTTACGCTCAGGGACCTGCAGTCGATGGGGCTCATTGCCGGCGCGAACGCGATGATTCTGGGAAATTACCTTACCACTCCGGGCAGGTCTCCGGAGGAGGACCTGAGGATGCTGAGCGACCTCGAAATGCCGGTCAGAAAAGATGTTAACTGACCTGATGCCCGGCCGGTCAATTCCGGTCTAAGCCCCTGTCCCCAATATCCGCAGCAACCACAGAGATGTCAGATAGAAAGAAAAATTCGGGTGCTTACGATAAGGAATTCATATGGCACCCCTTCACCCAGATGAGGGAATACGAGGGGAAAGACCCCGTTGTCATCGAGCGGGGCGAAGGGGCTTACCTCATCGATTCCGAAGGCAGGAGGTATATCGACGGGGTTTCGTCGCTCTGGGTGAATATACACGGCCACGGGGTGCCCGAGATAGACAACGCAATTAAAAAGCAGGTGGACCTGTTAAGCCACAGCACGCTGCTCGGGGTTACGAACGCCCCTGCCGCGCTGCTTGCGAAAGAGCTCATAGACATATGCCCTCCCGGGCTTAAGAAGGTGTTTTATTCGGGCGACGGCGCAAGCGCCGTCGAGGTCGCGCTCAAGATGGCTTTCCAGTACTGGCAGCACAGAGGGAAGCCCGGTAAGACCAAGTTCGTCTCGCTCCGGAACGCCTACCACGGCGATACCCTGGGAGCAGTCTCGGTGGGCGGGATCGAACTTTTCCATGCGGCTTTCAAACCCCTGCTGTTCGAGACCTTTCAGGCCCCTTCGTATTACTGCTACAGGTGCGAGCTCGGGAAAACATATCCCTCCTGCGGCTTGGCGTGCGCGGACGAGCTTGGGAACATTCTCGAAGCCCATCATGAAGAAATCGCGGGGGTCATAATGGAGCCTTATGTCCAGGCCGCGGGGGGCATGATAGTCTCTCCTCCCGGATACCTCGGACGCGTGCGCGAGTACTGCGACAGGTACGGAGTCCTCCTCATACTGGACGAGGTCGCTACGGGCTTCGGCAGGACCGGCAGGATGTTCGCCTGCGAGCACGAGGGCGTAACCCCGGATATACTTGTCCTCGGAAAGGGCATGACCGGGGGCTATCTCCCGCTCTCGGCCACGATAACTACCGGGGACGTGTACGACGCGTTCCTCGGCGAATACGAGGAGTTCAAGACCTTCTTCCACGGCCACAGCTACGCCGGAAACCCGCTCGCCTGCGCGGCCTCGCTCGGCAACCTCGAAGCCTTCAGAAATCGTTGTCCTCATGCCCCCTCTCGGGATACCCATGGAGGATTTGAAAAAACTCGTGCGCGCGACATATAACTCGATCAAAAGGGCGACAGAAGCCGCGTGATAAAATATGACTATCCTCATCTCATGCATGCGTAATGTGAGCAGCAGCTTTCCCAAATATGAATAACCCGCTCGGATGGATAGAAAAGGATTTAGCTCATATCACGGATAAAAAGCTCTACCGGGCGCTTACGGAGCTCGGGACGGGACAGTCCCCCGAAATAACCATAGACGGGAAGCGGTACATACTTCTGGCCTCGAACAGTTATCTCGGGTTGTCGGTCGACCCGAGGGTCGTCGAGGCCGCCGGGCGTGCTCTCGGGAAATACGGCACGGGCTCGGGCGGCTCACGACTCGTGAGCGGGAGCACCGACCTCCACAGAGAGCTCGAGGAGCGCATAGCGTCATTCAAAAGCGCCGATGCCGCGATCTTATTCAGCTCCGGCTACCTGGCCAATATCGGGACGATCTCCTCACTCGTCGGGGACGGGGACATGGTATACAGCGACGAGCTCAACCACGCATCCATCATAGACGGGTGCAGGCTTTCCCGCGCGGACATCCGCATCTACAGGCACCTCGATTCCGGGCACCTCGAATCGCAGCTTTCATCCGACGGAAGAAGGAAGGGGAAGAGGCTCATAGTCACGGATACGGTCTTCAGCATGGACGGAGACCTCGCCCATCTCCCCCGGCTGGTCGAGCTCTCGGAGAGTTTCGGCTGCATGCTCATGGTCGACGAGGCTCATGCGACGGGTGTGCTCGGGGAACGGGGCAGCGGGGCGACCGAGCACTTCGGCGTGGAGGATCAAGTGCCCATAGTGATGGGCACGCTTTCAAAGGGGATAGGCTCTCTCGGCGGTTACATCGCCGGGAGCAGGGAGCTGATCGATTTCATCAGGAACCGCGTCAGGAGCTATATTTTCGACACTTCGCTTCCGGCCGCCTCGCTTGCCGCCTCGATAGCCGCGATAGACATAATCGAGAACGAGCCCGCGAGGAGGGAGCACCTCTGGCGTCTGATAAAAATGTTCAAAAGCGGTATCGGGGACATCGGCCTCACGGTCCTCCCTTCCGATTCCGCTATAGTGCCGGTTTTAGTGGGCGAGGCTGGGCCAGCTCTCGAGTTCGCAGCCGCCCTCAGGGAGAACGGGGTCTACACCCCCGCAGTCAGGCCGCCCTCTGTCCCGGAAGGGATGTGCAGGATCAGGGCCACGCTCATGGCGGGACATACCGAAGAGCACATTGAGCTCGCCCTGCGGGCTTTTAGGTCCGCGTTCGAATCATGCATGAAATGAATCAGGTAAATATCTGCGCCGGGAGCCGGCGGCAAGGGAGAACTAGTTCTTTAATGCGCTTCCGTTCCCGCCGTAGCGGCCGGAAAGTAATGTCACGATTCTTTTCCACCATGCGGCATTCTCCCCGCTCCTGTCAGGCGGATCATTTTTCGCGTCAACCTCGTCGAGAAAATCCATAACGGCATCGTTGAATTCGTCCGACCTCTCGATAAAGAGCAGGTGTCCCGACCCCTCGATCTCTACGTACCTCGAATCCGGAATACTCCCGGCAAGCTCCCGGGCGCTCTCCGGTGTGACTATCCTGTCCTCGGTCCCGTTCAGGACGAGGGTCGGGGCGTGAATGTTTTCCGCGCGCCCGGAGGAATCGAAATTCATCCCCGCCATCAGCTGGCGCGTCCATGCGTAGCCGGGCTGCGGGTTCTCGAGTCTCCATCTGACGATCCTGTCTATCTCCTCCGGATGCTGCCTGAAGTACTCGGGCGTGAACGCCAGGGAGAGTCCGTAGCGGATTCTGTCCTCCTTTGTGATTCCGTATTCGAACCCCAAAGGCACGCTCGCCTTTCCCCCCATCTCGAACGTGCCCGGCAGAATGCCCCAGAGCTTGAACAGTCCGTTCACGTGCTGGGAATTTCTCATCGCCCGTTTTCCGGGACCGGAGTTGGTGGATACGAGGGTCAGGCTCTTCACAAGGTCGGGGTG
>JAHKKQ010000148.1 GCA_020027805.1 Candidatus Dadabacteria bacterium | reverse complement strand
AGCGGCATTCGACAGCGCGGGGGCGCTCAACCCCGGAGACGCCCGCGTGTGGCAGGGCAGAGGGACAGCGCTCGTATATACGAAGAGGTTCGCCGAAGCCGCGGACTCTTTCGACAAGGTAATAGCGTTAGACCCCGGAAACCCGGCCGCATGGAACGGAAAGGGCGCGGCGTTATTCCATATGAATAAATACGGAGAAGCGGTAGAGGCGTACGACAAGGCCATAGAGCTTGAGCCCGGAAACGCCCCCGCGTGGAACAACAAGGCCCTTGCGCTTGCCGGGATGAAGGACTACAGGGCGGCCGAGGCCGCGTTCGAGCGGGCAAAGCGGATAGCGGGCTGGTGGACCGAGCCTAGCATCGGGAAGGCGAGCCTGTACATCGCTCTCGGAAATACCGCGAACGCATACGAGGCCGCGGGAGAGGCGATTTCAGCGATCGGCAAGGACGCCGGGCTGCTCGCGGCGAGAGGGTTCACGGAGCTTGCGATGCGGGAATACGGGAGCGCGTCCGATTCGTTCCGCGAGGCTTCCGACCGCGACCTCGCCAACCCTGCTCACCTCTTGTGGCAGTCATACGCCGATTATCTCTCGGCCGAGCTCGACTCGGGAAACCACGGGAACGTATACAGGGACCGGGTCGCGTCCGTACTACTCACGCTCGACAAGGCCCACAGATTAATCGAGCCGGAAGAGAGGGACGAAACCCTGCCTCCCTGGGCGCCTCACGAAGAGAAGAAGCTCGGCGAGAAAGACGCCCGGCTCATGTCGGATATCCTGTATTTTAAAGCGCGCTGCTATTTCAGCCTCGGGGATTACGATAAGTCGCTCAGGGCGCTTGAAGAATGCGCGCGCCTGGACGCGGGGGGCGACAGGGACGTAAAGCGCGTGCTCAAAAACGTGTGGAAGAACTACTCCAAGCCCTCACTATGGAGATGGTGGCTGTCCCAGCCTATGAGCCCGTGGCCGAAGAGGATATTGTTTTTCTCGGTATCGCTCCTCGCGCTGGGACTCATAATAGCCCATCCGCTCCTGGTCGAGCTGATAAAGCCCTACACCGTGGACACGGCCGTATATATTTCCCTCGTCGCTCTATTGACCGGGATTCTTTTCGTCCCCCTCACGGAGAAGACGAGGGAGGAAGAATACGTATTCAGCCTCACGCCCGATTTACGGAGAGACCCCGTCGTTACGCCCGTCACACTCGACGGCCATATCAAACAGATACGCCAAAACCTCCCGGTTTAAATTCCTTTTTACATATTTCTCTTTAATCCGTCATCCTGAACTACGTTTCTGAGCGTGCGCAAGAAACGGACGCCATTGGCTGAATTCAACAACGTATGTATTCTCTGCTATTCATTTGCCAAACCAAAATAATTCAGGATCTCGTCTTTTTTCTTTCTTTTATCCCGTTCGTCCTGCCTGTCCGGCGAAGTCTCGACGAAGCCGGAAGCTTGTCGAAGGATGCATGCAGGAGCGGCTTACAGCCGCGATAATGCGCTATTTCAACTCTCTTCCGCGAATTTCCCGACATCCGTGAAACTTTTTTCTCAATCCCCCCGTATTAATACACGTCAATGAACATTGCGGCGGGCATGCAAGGAAAATCGGCATATATCACTATTTCACATCCCCTGAATCCATCCTCGTTGCAATAACAACTAAATAGGCAAATACATTTTTTAAGGAGGCAGTAAAATGAAGAAGTTAATAGTTGCAGGTACATTGGCAGCGGCGCTGGCCTTCCCGCTCGCGTCTCATGCAGAGGTAAACGCGTTCGGAGTTCAGCTCCCCGTGGGCGGGTACGAAGCGGACGGCGGCGCAGAAGGCGGATACGTGGCGCAGGACCTGAGCGACACGTTCCGCGTCCAGACCCTCACAGATAAAGGCGAAGCGGCTCCTTCGGACGAGACGATCTATGAGAACGTCTATACCGTATTCGGCGTCCGCGTGAGCGGATCAGATGTCATATAGCGGATGCGCGCAGTGCGCGCAAACAAACGACAAAGATAAACGGAAGCCCGGTACGCACCGGGCTTCTTAATTTTAGTAGCGGGAAGATTGTTATTAAGCCGGCGTTAATCCGCCGTTAAGCGGGGATGACTCCGGAGCAGGGATTAATCATACAGGTGATTGGCGGACATGATAAAAATCTTAACAATAGGAAGGCCGGTAAAACACCCCGGCGGCGCGTGCGGACTTGTCCCAGCGCGCGCCGAAGGGTGATTTTTATAATTTCTCCGCGCCTTGGTAAAGCACTGACCTCAGACACCCGTTGCTACTTCACTCGCTGCCGGGCGATTCGGATGCCGGAGGCGTCCAATTCGGCTCCTGGACTTTATCCTTGTTGAGTATCGGGTCAGGCATGCATCCGAGATTCTTTCTGGTAGACATCTTGCAGGTACCCTTTATTTCCGTCCCGCCCGTGACTACGACCACGCAGGGGTCTCCCTCGCTCTTCCCGTTGCACGGCCCCGAGATTTCGGACGGCAGTCCTTCCCTGCTCTGGGACTTATCCGCCTCTGTCTTTGTTTCCATTTCCATTTCCGTTCCCGTCTCAGTCTCCGAATCCCCGGGCGTCTCGACTTCGACCTCGACCGACTCCGTCTCCTCGACCTGCTCCGTCTCTTCCTTATCCTTGGAGCAAGCCCCGAAATAGAGCCCGGCCGTGATAAGCAGGAAAGCCAGAGCCGACGACGAAAGCTTTAAACCGGAAAAATATCTATTGAACATATTTGAACCTCCTGTTGTGCTGGTGCTGAAATTTTACCTGTTTTCCGGGAATTTATAATCAAGCGTCACTCGAAGCTCACAGGTCACACCAAAAACGACTTATATAGTCTATAGGGTTTTACGGCGGATTTCTTCATATATTTTAGGGGGGGCGGGCGGAACCCCTCAGGGCCGGGGTAAGGCGGATACCCCTCACCCGTCCTCGCGCTGGGTCCCGGTGCGCATGAAAATGAGCGCGATGAAGAAGGCCGCGAGGACTACCCCGCCCGCGAAGTAGTATCCGGCCGCTATGCTCCTCGCCACGCCCGCGTGGAGCTCAGGCATGAGGGCCGGGGAGATAGCCGTAAGCTCCCTTACCGCGTCCCCCTGGCCCTTGAGGGCGCTGTCTATGAGGGGCGCGAGGCCTGTTTTTAGGCTATCCGGACCGCCGAAGCCGCTTATGATCTTCGAGACCTCCCCCTTCTGCACGGTCGCGACGAGACCGCCTATGGACGCGAGCCCGACTGTCGCCCCTATCTGCCTCATCGTCTGCACGACGCCCGATGCCTGCCCCCTGAACTCGCTCCCGGCGCGGTTGAGCGCGTCCGTGCTGGTAGGGACCATCACGAACCCTATACCGAAGCCGAGCAGTATCATGCCGGGCAGTATCTTGATGAAGTCCCCGCCTTCGAGGAAGGGCGCCTGCAGGAAAAACCCGGCCGCAATCAGGAACGCTCCCGTGAGCGCGGGGACCTTCACGCCGACCCTGTCGAAGAGGCGGCCCGACACCTGGGACATTATCACTACAGAGATTATTATCGGCATGATCCCGAGCCCCGCCTCAAGCGGCGTGAACCCGAGGTTCTTCTGGAGGTATATCGCGCCGAACACTATCAGGCTAATCATCGCGAACTGAATGCAGAAGAGGAGCGCGCAGTCGATAGCGAAGGCCGGGTTCCTGAAGAGCCTCAGCTGGATGAGCGGGTCGTCGCTCTTTATCTGAATGAACGAAAATATTTCGAGGAGCACGAGCCCGGAAGCGAGAAAGCCGAGCGTTATCGGAGAGGTCCACCCCCACAGGTGCCCCTGCTGGAGCCCGAATACGAATGCGAACATGCCGAGTATGAGGAGGAGCGCGTAAGCGGGGCGCACCCTCCCGCCCGCCGGTTCCATGCCCGCGGGCTTCGAGACCCAGGTCATTATTATAGCGAGCGCGCCCACGGGGAGGTTGATCCAGAACACCCACCGCCACGAAAGATACTCCGTCAGGAACCCGCCCAGGAGAGGGCCCAGCGCGAGGAAGGCCTGCGCCACGCCCACGTATATCGCCATCGCCTTCCCCCTCTCCCTTATGTCGAAGGATTCTATGACTATCGCCGCCGAGGAAGGGAGCATGAGCGCCGCGCCCAGGCCCTGGAGCGCGCGGGCCGCGATTATCACCCCTTCGTTGGGGGCGAGACCGCAGAGCGCAGAGGCGATTGCGAAGACGACCACGCCCGTGACGAATGCGCGCACCCTGCCGAAAATGTCCCCGAGCTTCCCGCCTAACGCGACCGTCACGGCGAGCGCGAGCACGTACGCGTTCACTATCCACTCGAGCCCGGTCTGGGATACGGCGAGGTCCGACTGGATCCTGGGAAGGGCCACGCTCACGACGGTCTGGTCGACGAAGATCATGGAGAGCGACCCGGTCATAGCGACGAGTGTGAGCCACTTGTGGGAATGTTCGCTTTTCATGGGTAAGCCGCGGGTCCCGCGGCATCTCGGGCGCGGGTGCGGTAAATGTAATTACGGGGCATTAAATGTCAATAAGCCCCCGGGCCCTCATACGCCCGCTGATGAATAGCGCCGGGCAGGCCGTGCATTTCACCGGGACGCGGGCTATTTTTTGAAATACATCCCCGGTTTCTTGAATTTACCGGCGCATTGCTTTATAACTACGTAATCATCGGCGGCAGTCGGAGGCAGTGAAGCCGCCGGGAGGTGCGATTTGAAAGCAGTAGTCCTCAGTCTCATCATATTTACATGCATAATCGGAGGAGCCGTTATCGGCATATTCCTCCGGGCGATACTGCCCGCTCGTCACCTGACCGACGAATCGAGGAACATGGTCACGCTGGGCATGGGTATTGTCGCGACCATGGGGGCGCTCGCCGTCGGGCTTATGATCCAGGGAGCGCAGACCTCATTCAGCGCCCAGCGCAGCGATCTCATAGATATGTCGGCCAAGATAGTCTTCCTCGACAAGCTTCTCGCCGATTACGGACCCGGGGCGGAAGGGGCCCGCGAGACGCTCCGCGACTCCCTCGAACGCACGATAAATCAGTTCTGGCCGAAGGACGGCTCGGGAGGCGCGATGATCGAGCCGCCCGAATCCAAATCCGAAACCCTGTATTATCAAATCCTGTCTCTTAAACCGGATAACGATGCCCGGCACGCGATACGCGACGAGGCGATTTCGCTTACATACGACCTCGCGCTGGCGCGAGACGAGCTCGTGATGGGACAGACCAGGTCTATTCCCGGGGTGTTCCTTATCGTGCTCGGAATAATCCTCTTCTGGTTCGTCTCCATATTCTTCAGCTTCGGGCTCTATGCCCCGACGAACGGAACGGTCGTTGCGACGCTCATAATATCCGCGTTGGC
>JAHKKQ010000147.1 GCA_020027805.1 Candidatus Dadabacteria bacterium | reverse complement strand
GCATTCCTCAACGCTCTTACAAAAGTGGCCGGGATGCCGGCTTTGAACGGAGTACTCACCGCCTTGCCCGCGGCCATAATATCCATAATATATGGTAGCTAACAGCCGGCATAGTACTCAGGCTGATTTTTTCAAGGTTAATTAAAATGAAGCCAGGCACATGAGGCCGTCTCATGTGCCTGGCTTCGGAGGTTTCGGAGCCAGAATGAAAAAGGGAGATGATCTTATTTTCTTTTATATGTTCCTTATGCTGTGCCGGCTCCGGTCCCGCTAAAAATTGGCCTGCACCTGCAGCCTGAATATGTTCGCATCCACATCGGGGGCGCCTTCGGTAAACTCGTTTCTCTGAAACGTATAGTTGGCCATTAGCTTCCACTTGTGGTTGTGCGACATGTAGTAATTTAAACCCGGTGAGAGCTCCCACTGCCTGCTGGTCACGATCGTATCGGGCGGGACGACCCCGGAATTCGTATCGAAGTCCACCAAGGCATACCTTGCCGCGATCTCAACCGTCTTCGGCAACAGGAACACGCCGGCCTGGACCCTGAAGCCCTGGTCAAAGGCGGTATCCTGAGGGCCTGTGTCAGGCGCGATCCACCTGGCGTCGTACTCACCCTCGACGTTGAAGTAGCGCATTTTAAAGTTCATGTCCGCCGTTATCTGCGTGAAATCGCTGGACGGGTAAGCCAGCTCCGCGATCCTGTCACAAACCCCGCCGTTGGGCGTCTTAACCGCGCAGTCGAGTCCCGGCAGCGTTGAAGCGCCGAAACCTGCCGTGAACGTTGGTTTTTTGGCAAAGTTCGGGACCAGCTCATATGCCTTGGCCGTCGGGAACGTACCGTTGGCGTCAAACTTATAATCGTCGTCTCCCCCCAAGCCCAGCTGTATCCTGCCGACATAGAGCATGTTGGAGTCAACGCTCGTACCGTTTATACCGTCTCCGTTAAATACACCGAGGCCGTACGAAACGTTATTATTAGCACCTATGCCTCCCACGAGCGCGAGACCGCGGTCCCTCTCGAGAGAGAACTGTGAGTTCACTATCGACCTTTCTATAAACTGCAGCGCGCCTGAAGAGTTGAGCTCTTCCCTGTTGAACGGGACTTTCCACTGGCCAATCCTGGGCGCGATCTCCTTCTGATAGGCGGCTGTGAAATACATGTCCTTCATCAGAGAGCTGCTGGCAGGGTCTATCATGAACGTATAATAGAACCAGGGCGCAAACGCAATACCGGACCACTTCAGCTCGAGCCTCCTCAACTGAAAGTTCGTCGCGACGTCCTTTTCGTCCGTATCGTTAACCGAACCGAGTATCTGAGCCAGTATGCTGAATTTCATCTTGAATGGTAAACCGTCTTTATCGGTCGACTCAAAGACAAAACCGCTGTCATACTTGGCCATAAACTTGTTATACCACGCATCCTCGTCAACCGTTTCCTGCTTCGTCTTTATCTCTGCTATCTTCTCCTGATCAGCCTGCCTCGCATTTTCCATCAACTCTATCTGCTGTTGAAGTTGTTGTATCTGCTGCTGATTCTGGAGCTGAATAGCCTCGATCTGCCGTTTTAAATCTTCGATCTGCTGTTTAGTCGACTGCGCTTTCGCCGGAATCCCGGTAAGCGGCAGGGCTAAAACTGCAATAACTAGCAGTTTCAGTAACGTCTTCATCTCTCGACCTCCTCCTTCAGAATAGATTTGGCTAGATGTTATAGAGGTATAATGAAATTGATGTGAAATTAGTGTTAAGATATGGTTAAGGGGGCCGTATATAGTTGCAAGTGCCCGCTTATCGTTTAATCTAAGGGTAGAGTTTCCTGTATGCTTAGAACAGGTTAGACATTATGACTGAAAAACTTATAACGATAGTCGAAGACGAAGAAGACATAGTTAAGCTCGTAAGCCACCACCTGAAGAGGGAGGGGTTCAAGGTAAAGGAGTTCCATAACGGCAGGGATTTCCTCTCGTATATAGAATCCGTGGTCCCGGACCTGGCGGTGCTCGACATCATGCTGCCGGGAATAGACGGGCTCGCGATCTGCAGAATCCTGAAAAACAAATCGACTACCGCTTCCGTACCCATAATCATGCTGACCGCCAAGGCTTCCGAAGCGGACGTAGTCGTAGGGCTCGAACTGGGCGCGGACGATTACATCGTAAAACCGTTCAGTCCCCGTGAGCTTGTAGCCAGGGTGAAGACGGTTCTACGGCGTACGGGCGTGAAGGAATCGGAAGATAATATAATCAAGGTCGGCCCGCTTATAATAAACACCGAAAAGTACGAGGTCTCGGTCGATAACGAAAAGGTGCTGCTGACAACGACCGAGTTCAAGATACTCGAAGTGCTCGCGGACGGAAAGGGCAGGGTATTTACGAGGGATCAGCTCCTGAAAAAGAAAAGGCTCTGGGGGGACGATAAGCTGGTATACGACAGGACTATAGACGTACACATTAAGAATCTCAGGGAAAAGCTGGGCCCCGCGGGGAACATGATAAAAACAGTAAGAAGCATAGGGTATAAACTAGAAGAGTAGGATCCGGTTGAGCATTTTTTGGAAACAGTTCATTTCCAGTTTTCTGATAATATTCCTCATATTGTCCCTGTTCACTCTCCTCGTAATAGGCGAGCTGAAAGACTACGATAAATCGCTGACCAAAGAGAGACTCCTGACCGCGGCGACCCTCGTGAGCGAGGTCCTCGAACCCCCCATAGATAATGGGAATCCGGCAGAAATTCAGCGCCTGGTATCGGAACTCGGTCAGAAAACCGGGGTCAGGATCACCGTCCTGGACGAAAACGGCGCTGTGCTCGGGGACTCGGCCAGGGACCCCGCGGAAATGGATAGCCATAAGGACAGACCCGAGGTAAAGGAAGCCATCGCGAACGACGTCGGGGAAAGCAGCCGCTACAGCGAGACCCTTCAGAGGGAAATGCTCTACGTAGCCATCCCGTACAGGGCTTACGGGAACCGAATAAGGGCGGTAATACGGACATCCCTCCCCCTGAGCTTCCTGCAGAGTTCGATCCACCCCGTAGAAATGAAGACTATATACCTGGGAGGGATACTTGCCGTAGTGGCTCTCCTGCTCTCGATGGCTCTCTCAAAATCGTTAAGCTCTTCGCTCCGGGGGATAATCAACACTTCCGAAGAACTCGCAAAGGGGAACCTCGACATCAGCATCCCCTTAACCAACGGAAAATCGGAAATTTCCAAGATCTCGACCGCGCTCAGCCGGATGGCTCAGAAATTAAACGAGCTCTTCAAGCAGTTGTCCAAGGAAAAGAACCAGCTCGAAGCCGTGCTCAGCGCCATGAGCGAGGGGGTAATGGTCGTATCCCACGAGGGCAGGGTCATCATCATCAACAGCGCCCTAAAAAAGATGTTCAACCTGAAAGACGACCCCACGCGCAAACAGTACTGGGAAATTTTACGGAACAGGGAACTGACAAAGCTGGTTGAAAGCGTGCTTGAGAAATGGATGCCCGACTCGAGGGAGATATTCTATCTGTACCCGGACGAAAAACACTACTTCGTGAACGTTATACCACTCGATTCCCCTGATAAGGAAGTCATAGTCGTAATGTTCGACATAACCGATTTCAAGAGGCTCGAGAAGATAAAAGCCGATTTCATAGCGAATGTCTCCCATGAGCTGAGAACCCCTCTTACCGCCATCAAGGGATACACAGAGACGCTCGAGGAAGAAGCCTACGAGAGCCCCGAGGACCAAAAACACTTTGTGAGGATCATCAAGCGCCACACGGACAGGCTGATAAACCTGGTTTCCGACCTGCTCGTCCTGTCGGAGGTCGAAAGCAGGGACTCCCTTTCCAAAGAGAACTCCGCAAACGACTTCGAAGAGATCGACATCAACGAATTGATAAAGGCCTCGCTCGACGCGCTCAGATCGAAGGCTCAGGAAAAGGGAATCGAGGTGTCATTCAGGGTCGACACGGGCGTTTGCAGACTCAAGGCAAACAGGTTCCTCCTCGAGCAGATGTTCATCAATTTAATAGATAACGCCGTGAAGTACACCACTGAAAACGGGAAGGTCGAGGTCAGGGTCTCAAAAGAGGACTCGCATATTCTGGCCGAGATAAGCGATAACGGCATAGGCATACCGAAAGAGCACCTCCCCAGGATATTCGAGCGTTTTTACAGGGTCGACAAGACACGCTCGAGAAACCTGGGCGGCACAGGCCTCGGGCTCAGCATCGTCAAACATATAGTGATAATGCACGGAGGCAAGGTAGAGGTCCAGAGCGAAGAGGGGAAGGGGAGCAAATTCAGCATCACGCTCCCCGCGCAGGGGAGCCCGGGGGGCGGGGCGGATAAATACCCGGGCAAATAGACCCGGCTTGTTTAACACTACATCCCGCGGATAAATCAGGCACTCCTGCCGATTGGATAAGACCCGAGGACTTTGAGGTATACGCAATGTTTAGCCACTCTATCAACGAGGCTCTTGATCGCCTTATCCTCCCTGTGTCCCTTGAAATCCACAAAAAATAGATACTCCCAGGGCCTTTCCTTGGACGGCCTCGATTCGATTTTGGTCAGATTCACGCCTGCTTCGGCGAAGGGCTGAAAAAAGGATTTCTGGAGCTCGCCGGGCTTATCCCTGAGGGTGAATACGATCGAAGTCCTGTCGTTCCCCGAAGGGGCGCTCACGCGGCTGCCGACCACAAAAAATCTGGTCGTATTCCGGTTATTATCTTCGATGTTCTTCTCGAGAACCTTTAGTTTGTATATAGATGCCGAATGCTCGCTGGCCACCGCCGCAACCCCTTTACTCCGGGATGCGAGCTTAGCGGCTTCCGCTGTGCTGGAGGTTTCACGGATTTTCCTGTTCGGCAGGTTTTTGCCGAGCCACTTCCTGCACTGGGCAAGGGGCTGCGGATGGGAAGCTATTACCTTGATATTCTTGAGCGAGCCGGATTTCGAGAGCAAGAAAAGATTGATTTTCTCGAAAAGCTCAGCCGATATTGTGAGGTTCGAGCCGGAAAGCAGGTCGAGCACTATACCTATGGAACCTTCGATGGAGTTTTCGACCGGCACGACTCCGTAGGACGCCCTCCCGTTCTCGACCTCCTCGAATACATCCCCGAAACCCGTTACGGGCAAAAGTTCGGCGGAGCCGCCGAACTCGTGAAAAGCGGCCTGGTGCGACCTAAGGACGATCTCGCCGCGTCTGTTCAGCAAACCGAGTACCTCGCGGTCGAGGTCGTCTATTTTTTTCCTGAGTTTTTCGAGGTTATCGGAGGAGCCCATTTTTATTGTTCGAGGTGAACTAGGGACAATGATAGCAACAGGGGAAAATTATGTCAAATAGCCCGGCGGTTTTTATTATATCCGCAGCATTCAGAGCTCCCTCCGCAGCGCACCGGAATCAGAGAGGGCGGCTTTCCTGATCACGGATTTATTCACGAAGATGGGCGATTTCATCCTCGTAGCAAGCGCAATCGCGTCACTCGGGCGGGCGTCGATATTCGATACCTTACCGTTCACCGACATGACCACCTGGGCGTAAAACACCTGGTCGCGAAGATCCGTTATTACAACCCTCTTAACCTCGGCGTTCAGCGTCCTTACCATCGCCGCCACCAGGTCGTACGT
This sequence comes from Candidatus Dadabacteria bacterium, assembly GCA_020027805.1. GTDB lineage: Bacteria > Desulfobacterota_D > UBA1144 > Nemesobacterales > UBA2774 > 2-12-FULL-53-21. The sequence goes on along the minus strand of JAHKKQ010000147.1, from coordinate 3,344 downwards.
GAGCGGGCGGGGCGGTATCACGCCTGAAAGCCCGATCTCTATAGACCTGGCCTCGCAGAGTCCTATCCATATGGGGAGAACCGTTTCCTTCTTCTTGTCCGTGAGAAGAACAATCGGCGTCTGGGTCACCCGGTCAAAACCGAGGGCTTCAATTTCCATCTCCTGGAGGTTGTCCTCGTCCTTCTTCTCGACACCGGAAGCAACCGAGACTGCAACGAAAACAATTACGCAAAATGCCATACCTGTCGACCCCGACCTGATGCTCATATATGAGTACCTCCGGGATTTAGAATATCACATACTCATAAAAATCAGTATGCGAAAGACGCCTGAGGGAGCGCGGCGTTAAACGTCACATATTAAACGACGGAAGGGGCTTATTTCTCCCCTATGACATAGAGGCATCCTTCCGGCCCTATTATCGCGGAATGAACGGCGCCTGCGGCAACATCGAACCTCTCGCCCGGCCCGTATGTTACGGTTTTTCCCCCGGACGTTACTGTGATCGAACCTTCGATGACAACGTGGGCGGTCGTTCCGTGGTGAGTATGGTCCGGGTAATGGGCATTCGGGCGGTCCCTGTGGATGAAAACCCCGGAAAACCCTTCCTCGCGGAGCTTTTGCTCATAGCTATTTTCGTTCATGTCTTATTGCTTAACGAGATTGATTCGCGAATGAAACCGGAAATGCGTGTCAAAACCTTGTTATCGAGCCTTTTTCGAATCTCGGGTTTTTTATCGTGCCGAGGATTTTACCGCCCAAGCTCCCGTCCCTCTGTGTCGCCAGGTATGGAGCCAGAAGCCCTTTGTACTTGGCCATCTGAGCGCCCTTCATCTGGAGGCGGTAGCCCAAATCGATAAGTCCGCCTTTGGGTATCTCCCAAAAAAGAGGCGTCGATCCGGTTATCTCCAAATCGATGTCCTTGCCCGTCACGTTAAATGCCAGGATGTTCGTCCTCTTCCCGTCGATATTCCCCTTTACCACCGACCTGAGGTCGGTAAAGCTGGGGAGGCTCAATCCCTTGACCTTGATGTCCTTCATGTAGAGCCGGTCAATCTCGAACTGGAATTCCCCCTTGGCCTGAGGCTCGAGCTCGATATGCATGCTGCCGTCCATAACGCCGCCCAGAGAAAACAGCTTGGCGTCGTCGGAGGAAAGCAAGGCAGGGATCGAATCTATGGTGACGTGTTTCACCGTAGCCTCTATTTCCCTTGTGCGCGACCCGGCTATGCTCACGCTCCCTGCGACTTCACCGTTCAGGAGCTTTGCTTTGAAGGGGAACTTCTTGGTCCCCAGTATCAATGCAAAGACCGAGGGCCTGATGCTCAGACTATCGACCTTGAGAAACCGGTCCTTGGTTTTGTAGAGCTTTACACCGCTCAGCTTTATGCTTAAAAGCGGGGAGATGCTTGCCTCGTCTATGTCCACCTTATAGGGGGTGCTGCTCTCTATCTCGGCGATAATGCGTTTTTTTATAAGCTCTCCGGGGAAGGTAATAAAGATAAAAACAATAAACGCCGCCAGGAAGAAAACAATGTAGGAAAACGGCTTAACATGTCTCATTTTCATGAGCTTTTCTCTCATATCAGCCGAGCTCCCTGAACTCGAAGGTCGACACGCGAAGCTTGACGGTCATGGAATCAGATTTGTTGAATTTCGTGCTTAGATTCAAGTTCGATACCTTGAGGAATGAAGGCGTATTCTGAAGCTTGTACAATATATCGATCAAGTCCTTGAGCGACAGGTCTTTCAGCTCGACATCGATGCTCTTCTCCTCAAAAAAATCCTCGGACTCGGATGTCTTTAAGTTTACATCCTTTATAGAAAAGTTCTTTCTGTCTATATTCTCGTCAAGGAGTATCTGTTCCACGACGGATATAAGGGGCTCGTTCTCTTTTTTTATCTTGCTGGAGAGCTCGGTTATTTTTTCCATCGAACCTTCGTATTCGCTCCTCAAATTCTCTATCCTCCCGAGCTCCGTCTCGAGCTGCCTGACCTGCTTCTCGAGACGCTCCGTACCGGACCAAAAGGTGTGAAAGACAATATACGCGATTAAAAGACATAGGCCCGCGACACCGATCCTAATCGCCCTTACGTCCCTTTCCGACGAAGAGTGACGAGAAAACCTCTCGCGTAACTCGCTCAAAACCCTTTTAACGCTCTCGATCGCAGAACCTAGTTCCATATCACGCTTCCGTTTTCACAACCAGGGATAACTCGAACTTCGTTTTACCGTCGACTGTGTTTCCCGTCTGATTTCTCGTTACGGACTCAAATATTTTGGATTTGGACAGGGCCTCTTCAATTTCCGTGACTTCCTGGTAAGAATCGCATACCCCCTGAATCTTGATTTCGTTATCGCTTTCGAATTTAATATCGTTTACCACGAGCTTCATGCTCGCGGGCAGGCTGCTGGATATACCCCTCAGCACCTCGAGCGGCGTGCTCGCGCCCTCCACTCCCCGGATCAATTTGAGCTTATCCCTCTGCTTCGATACCTCGCCTTCCATGAACTGGGCCGGCTTCGGAATTACCTTCACGTCGGGAAATGCGTCCTTTACGACCTGCGCGATCTGCCCTTCGAGGACTTTGACTTCCTTCTTAAGCTCGAAATATCGCGATGCGTTGTTGTAAAGCAGCAGAACGAACAGCAGGGCGAATAGAATTGCGGGCGCCATGAAAACCCTTCTCAGCTCCCGGTCGGAGCCCGCGTACTTGAACTCATCCTTCCTGTAATTAAGGTACCCGTTCTTAAAAGAGCTCCCGTAAAGGGCGAGTGCGTATGACCTCGCGTATAAAGGGGAGTTCTCGACGCCGAGATCAGGGATAAAGAGCTTCTTAACATCCCTCCCGAATTCCTTTTTAAATAGCTCGGTTAAACCGGGCGATTGGGACAAAGCCCCTGAAATCAGAATCGTGTTTATTTTTTCCTTCAGCTCCGTCTCGAAAAAATGAAGTGTTTTCTTGATCTCGCTTATGACAGGTGAAAGACATAGCTTCAAATGCTCGCCGCTTTCCCCCGAAAGCTCCGCCTTCGTGAACCCGAATTCTTCGACCGGAACCCCTCTCAATCCGCATAGACTTTCGATGAAGGACTCGACCGGCTTCCTGGACGACCTCACACGCTTTATCCCGTTTTCATCGAAAAGCGCAAAGCTCAGGTCCTCCTCACCCATATCTACAAGCATAACGGGCCTGGGACCCTCGACCAGCTCGTTAAGGGCGCCCAGCGCAATGGGCGTGTAGGTAATTATCTTCGGGTCGATTCCGGCTTTATTGAAATAACCTATCGCCCCAGCTACTTCCTCTTTTTCGAAAACGCATACGAGCGCCTCCCCTCCGGC
>JAHKKQ010000146.1 GCA_020027805.1 Candidatus Dadabacteria bacterium | reverse complement strand
ACGGTATATCTCATTGATTCGGATATATTACCTTCTTACCTAGACAAGCCCGCGGTGGTCTACACATCGGACACAAAAGCGCAGGAAAAACCAGCCGATTTGCAAAACGTCGCTTCGTACAGAAAGGGGGAAAGGGTAATTTACGCGGAGGAGAGCGGGGTAAACGATGAACCCGAGGAACGGAGCGACGTAAAACCCATCTGGGGACAGGGCTACGACACACACCCGGCTTCGTCTTACAGGAGTGAGGAAAGAGCCAGGGAGCTCGCCCAAAGCAACTCCACGGATTCAATCATCGAGAACATCGACTATTGGAACAATCAATATTACAGGTCGGTCAAAACGGGAAACCGGGAAAGCGCCGACAAAGCGTTCCGTAATTATTCCGAATATACAAAAGCGCTCGGTATAAAACAATCCTCGGATCGATAGACGAGGCAGAGCGTCCCGGGGCACGTCGGCGGAAAAAGGGTTCGGAAGGCCGAGTACCCCCATTCCGTTTAAGCCGCAATAACCCCGATTACAATAGAAGGAAAAGTTTTGTAAGGAAAAAATCCCCGATTATTATCAGCAGGAGAGCGACTACGACGGTGGATGTCGTCGCTCTTCCGACACCCTGCGTCCCGCCTTCCGCCCTCATCCCTATATAGCATCCGGTGATAGCCACTATAATCCCGAAGAAGAACGTCTTCGAGATCCCGCTCACGAAATCGTTTATCGTCACCCATTCGAGTATGCTGGAAATAAAGAGCCTCGGCTTTACGTCGAGGTCTATGTTCGACATGATCATCGCGCCTAAAATTCCCGTGAAATCGGATATTACGGCCAGGAACGGGAAGGAAATGACGGCGGCCACGAGCCTCGGAACGACGAGCTTCCTCATGGGGTCGGCGCCGAGCGTCCTTATGGCGTCTATCTGCTCGGTTACCTTCATCGACCCTATTTCAGCGGTAATACCGGAGCCGACCCTTCCGCCTACGAGGAGCGACGTCACGACCGGCCCGAGCTCCCTGACGAAAGACAGCGAGACGACGGGTCCGACGACACCCTTTGCCCCGAACCACGCGAAACCCCATGCAAGCTGGACGACCATGACCATTCCTATAGCCATTGCGGAAGCTACAACTATGGGTATGGACTTGAAGCCGATCTCGTCGAGCTGCTCGAGCACGAGCCTGTAATTAAAAGGGCGCGTGAAGCACGCGTATAGAGACCTGTAGAGGAAGAGCCAGACATCACCCATCTGCTCGATGAAAGATACGCAGGATGACCCGAGGCGCGATATATAGTTATAGATAATCATAGGACCCTGAACTGAGAAATAAATTCGTCAAACACCTGCGCCCCCGTACTGAACTTATCGGGAGACGAGGCGTATGTAAAATCATACACGCAATCGTTCTTTTTAAATACACGCGTCTCTATCATGACAGGCTTATTATCCAGGCTCCCCGTGTAAACGGTCCTCAGGGCTTCCTGCCCGTCAATTTGAGTCTCCTGCCGGGAAGCCGCCTTCTTGTCTTTCATACCTACTATCAATGACTCCGAAAGGGCCTTCAAGCTGTATTTCATTTTGCGCTCATCGCATGTCGAATTCACGGTTATCGTGGAATCGTCAGGGCTGTTGCTGAAAGCGAGGTCACCGCCCTCGATGTCTATACGTTTCCACCCGTCGGGAAGAGAGCCTATCCGGTACGACGTTGAGTCAGATGTATATATCTGGCCCTTGAGCTTCCCTTTATCGCCCGAGCCTGAAGAGGCATAGTAGCCCACGAATTTAGCGATAGAACAGGAACCCAGAAAGACAGACGCCGATAATAGAATAACCAGGCATTTATTCATTGGATAAAGAAACATGTTTCAAGATTGTCCGTACCTGACTCGGGCGGGCCGTTCTCGATGTCGGCCGACGGGTTTCAATAATACTCGAATCCCTGAAAAAACCAAGCATATGAAAACCTTAGATAATTTTATCCCCTCTTTGCGGGAAATAAAACGAGCAAGATTATTTTACATGCAAGCTGCAACCGCAATGCTCCTGATATATCGCAATAATAATGACGATTGTGACCGGTTGTCAACCCGCCTCTCCGGCACGCGCGGTTATTTGACTCACCAATGACTCTAAATTAACATTTAACCCCCATGGCCGTAAGAACCAGATTCGCCCCGAGCCCGACAGGGTCCCTCCACATAGGCGGGGCGCGGACAGCCATATTCAACTGGCTCTTCGCGAGACATAACGGCGGGGAATTCATACTGCGCATCGAGGATACCGACCGCTCACGCTCGACCGAGGAATCCATACTGGAAATTAGAGACGCCATGGAATGGCTCGGGCTCGACTGGGACGAGGGCCCTTTCAGACAATCGGACAGGCTAGGCATATACAAAGACCTCGCAGACAAGCTCATTGCCTCGGGACACGCATACAGGTGCTATGTGACGCCGGAGGAGCTCGAGGAGAAGAGAAAAGAGGCCCAGGAAAGGGGCGGGACGTTCCATTACAATCGAGAATGGGCGGACAAGAACGCAGAACCCGGTAAGCCCTGCGCGGTCAGGCTGCTCACGCCCGACCACGGGACTATCGAGGTGCACGACATACTGCGGGGGAAGGTGGTATTCGACGCCGGGGAGATAGACGATTTCGTCATACTCAAGACGGACGGATTCCCGACATACAATTTCGCCGTCGTCGCGGACGACGCGCTCATGGAAATAACACACGTGATAAGAGGGGACGACCATCTGATAAATACGCCGAGGCAGGTGCTCATATATCAGGGGTTATCCCTCGAAGTGCCGAAACTGGCGCACGTCTCGATGATTCTGGGGCCCGACGGAAAGAGGCTGAGCAAGAGGCACGGCGCCACTTCCGTCGTAGCTTACAGGGAGGAGGGTTACCTCCCCGAGGCCCTCGTAAATTATCTCACCCGGCTCGGGTGGTCCTACGGCGACCAGGAGATATTCACGATCAATGAGCTTATCGAAAAATTCACTCTCGATAGCGTAGGGAAATCTGCCGCCGTATTCAATCCCGAAAAGCTCCAGTGGTTAAACGGCTGGTACATACGGAACAAGCCCCCCGAAGAGGTCGCGAAGCTCGTGCTCCCGATCCTTCTTGATAAAGGTATAAAGGCTGAGCTCGACGACAAGCTCGTAATGATCGTGAAGGAGCTAAGTCAGAGGGCGAAGACGCTCCTCGATATAACAGGCTCCCTCGGCTACTTCTACGCCCGGGAGATTGGATACGAAGAGAAGGCGGCGGGCAAATTCCTCACGCCCGAGATGATGGAGGTTTTGAAAGACCTTACTCAAAAGCTTTCCGAAGCGGCTTCATTCACGGCAGGGGATATACAGAGTGTGTTCGAGGGCATAATGGAGGAGAGGGGACTTAAGCTCGGGACTATAGCCCAGCCTGTAAGGGTAGCGCTCACCGGGGGAACCGTGAGCCCGGGCATATTCGAGGTGATGGAGATACTGGGGAAGGACGAGGTAATAAGAAGGCTCGATAAGGCTATTGAGTATATATCCGCCGTGAAGCCCGCCTGACCGGAGACCGTATCAGACGTATTTGCGCGACAATATAAAACCCGCGCTCAACTTACACAAGCCGTAACTATACTCTCTTAAATCGAGCCCATTCGGTTTACCGGTGAATTATCAGTACTGAAAGAAGCCCTTTCCGGATTTCCGCCCTAGCCAGCCGGCCCTGACCATTTGACGGAGCAGAGGGGCGGCCCTGTACTTGGAATCCTGGAACTCCTTATAGAATACGTCCATCACGTCTATAGTGACGTCGAGCCCGATGAGGTCTATGAGCGCGAGCGGGCCTATCGGCTGGTTCGTGCCGAGCTTCATGGCCTTGTCTATGTCCTCAGCCGTCCCGACGCCGTCTGAAAATGCGAACACGGCCTCGTTGAGCATCGGTATGAGTATCCTGTTCACAATGAACCCGGGGATGTCCTTCGTCCTGACGGGCTCCTTCCCGAGAGCAGTTGCAAAATCGAAGGCGAATTCCGCGGTCTCGTCGGACGTGGCGAGCGTCTTGATTATCTCGACGAGCTTCATAACGGGCGCGGGATTAAAGAAGTGCATTCCGACTACCTTGTCGGGCCTCCCGGTTCCGACCGCGATCTCCACGATCGGCAGGGATGAGGTGTTGGTCGCAAGCACCACATCGGGTTTGGTCGACTCGTCGAGCTTCTTGTAGATCTCCTTCTTAACCTTCATATCCTCGAAGGCAGCCTCTACGACGAGGTCAACATCCTTAAAATCCTCATATTTTGTGGTTGTTTTTATTCTGGATGCTATGGATTTGCTCTCTTCTTCGCTTATAGTCTCTTTCTTCACCAGCCTCCCGAGACTGCCCTCTATGGCCTTCACTCCCCTTGCAATCGCGGCATCCGTTACGTCCACAAGCACGACCTGACGGCCGCTCGAAGCGACTACCTGGGCTATCCCCGAACCCATCGTTCCCGCCCCTACGACCCCTACTATCTTTATATCCTCGGCTTTTTTAGACATGGAACCCCTCCTTTTCTATTCGCAGTTGCGAAATCCAGGAATTTATTATACCCGACTGATAATTTTATCAAGTTTCCCGTTTTTGACCCGCCCGAATACATGAAGACAGCCGATTTGAAAGTGCATCGCCGCCAAATTAAAATACCCCGATGAAGGTCATCGGCATCACGGGGAACATAGCCTCCGGCAAGAGCACCGTCGCCGGCATGTTCGAGGCGCTCGGCGCGAGGTTAATCGACGCCGATGAGATCGCGCGAATAGTGGTCGAGCCCGGCGAGCCGGCGTGGAAGGAGATCGCCGGCGAGTTCGGGAAGGACATTCTCGATCCCGACGGCGCGATAAACAGGAAAAGACTCGCGGAAATCGTCTTCAGCGACGAAGCCGGAAGGAAGAGGCTGAACGAGATCACGCACCCGAGGATAATGGAGAGGATAAGGGGACTCGTCCGGGGGTACGAGAAGGAAGGGGCATCTGTCGTGATGATCGAAGCCGCCCTGATAGTGGAGAAGGGGGGGCTCAAGGACTTGATAGACACCCTTATAGTCGTCACGGCGGACGAAGAGACTCAGATCAGGAGGCTCATGGAGGGGAAGGGGTATTCGAGGAAAGAAGCGGTCTCGAGGCTCAGAGCGCAGATGCCGGCAGAGGAAAAGATAAAGCACGGAGACTATATTATAGATAACTCGGGGTCCCTCGAGAATACGCGCGCCCTCGTAAAGGCCGTCTCGGAGGCGATCGGCTTTTAGGACCGGGACCGCGCACATGATCGAATAAGGTGTTACCGGAACCACCCCGCTCCGCTCGTGCTCGCATTCCCCGCGGAAGAGCCTGACAAATTTCTAATATT
>JAHKKQ010000145.1 GCA_020027805.1 Candidatus Dadabacteria bacterium | reverse complement strand
TCCCCGTAGTGGAATATCGATGCGACGAGCACCGCGTCCGCCTCCCCGTCACTCACCCCTTCCGAGAGGTGGTCGAGACTTCCGGCGCCTCCGGAAGCGATGACCGGTACGGATACAGTCCGCGAGACGGCTCTTGTGAGCGGGATGTCATATCCCGACTTCGTCCCGTCCTTGTCCATGCTCGTAAGCAGTATTTCGCCCGCGCCGTATTCCTCCATTTTCTTCGCCCATTCGAGCGCGTCTATTCCTGTCGGGTTTCTCCCGCCGTGCGTGTAGACCTCCCATTTCCCTTCGGAAACGCGCCTCGCGTCTATCGCCACCACTATGCACTGGCTCCCGAACCTCCCGGACGCCCGTTTCACGAAATCCGGATCATTCACGGCGGCCGTGTTTATCGATACCTTGTCGGCCCCCGCCAGCAGCATCTGCCTCACGTCTTCGATCGTCCTCACCCCTCCTCCGACCGTGAGCGGAACGAATACCTCGGCTGCGGTCCTTTCAACGACGTCTATCATCGTCTTCCTCTCCTCGTGTGAGGCCGTTATGTCGAGGAAGCAGATTTCGTCGGCCCCCTCGTCGCTGTATTTCCTGGCTATCTCGACCGGGTCGCCCGCGTCTCTCAGATTGACGAAGTTGACCCCCTTTACGACCCTCCCGTCCTTAACGTCGAGGCATGGGATTATTCTCTTCGACAGCATTACGAGTACCTTTCTATAGCTTCTTTAAGATTGATAGCGCCTGTATAGATCGACTTCCCGAGTATTACGCCGTATAGTCCTATTTGTTCGAGCGGTTTCAATTTATCGAGGTCGTCAGTGGTGGCGATACCCCCCGACGCTATGACCGGAAGCGGGGACGATGCGATGAATTCCTTTGCAGCGTCAATATTGATCCCCTCCATGGTGCCGTCCCTGTCTACGTTGGTGTTGAGTATCACCGACACCCCCGCCCGGTCGAGCTTGCGGAGCACTTCCTCCGTACCCGCCTCTATGACCTCTGTCCATCCCTTGACCGCTATTTTCCCCTCTTTGGTGTCTATGCCTACGGCGATCCCCCCCGGGAATTCCCCGCAAGCCTGTCTCAGGAATTCGTCGTCGGAGAAGGCGGCTGTACCCAGTATCACTCTGTTTACCCCGAAGCTGAAATATTTTCTTACCGTATCTATATTCCTTATGCCTCCCCCGGCCTGCACCGGGCATGAGACCCGTGCTGCAATATCCCTGATAACGTCCATGTTCCGAGGCTCGCCCGTGAACGCGCCGTCCAAGTCGACGACGTGTATCCATTCCGCCCCGCAATCTTCCCATCTCCGGGCGGTCTCTCCGGGGTTCTCGGAAAACACTGTCTCTGTCCCCTCTTCCCCCTTATAGAGTCTCACGCATTTTCCGCCCTTGAGGTCTATCGCGGGTATGATGTGCATTTAATTCCCCAGCAGGTATTCGTTAAAATCGAGGACGGTCTTCCTCGCCCCTTCTTTCGCAAGCTCGTCTGAAGTAATCCATTTAGCCCCTCTCTTGAAGAACTTCTCGATCTCGTAGACGTTCTCGAGGAGCGGCTTCTGCGTCTCTTTAAAATACGTTTCCCATAGCGTATGTCCGTCCCGCGTATCGAGCACCTCGACGCTGAACGTGACTGTGGCGGGGGATTCCACCCCTATGGCCGACCCTTCTCTCTCCGTGTATTCGGAGATTACACCGATCATGACTGCATCCACGCCGAGGCTTTTGCCCGCGGCCGCGGCCTGCTCCCTGTAAAACGATTTCGGTTTTTCGGCTTTTATACGCAGGAATTCCGTTTCGGATTTTTGAAGCGGGGTTATTTCGATCCTCAACAGCTCGGCAGTGAGGGCCTCGTATAGAGTTATAGTCAGATACCTTTCTTTCTCGTCTACGGTTTCTTCGGGCATCCCGTCCGAGAACGAGGGCTTCGATGTGAACGGTATCAGGGCAAGAGACTTGATTCTCTCCCTGAAGAGGGTCTTGGTCTCCTCCGTCTCCTCCGTCTGTCCGTATGCCTTACAGTTTGTTAAAAGGCAGTAATTACCGAAAATTACGAATAGAAATACCAGAGCGGAAAGGCAGCGGCGTATTTTTGAATGTCTCATCCGTTAATAAATATACAGGAATATAGAATTAGTGAAAGCATATTGAGCGCGGCCGCGTCCCGTGATTTGAATTATCGGTGCATTTAAACATAATTAACTCTATGAACTATTGGCTCGTTAAATCGGAACCCTCGGCGTATTCATGGGACGACTTCGTTAAAGACGGCGGGACGCGCTGGGACGGGGTCAGGAATTATCAGGCGAGGAATAATCTTATTGCAATGAAGAAGGGCGACCCCGTGCTTTATTATCACAGCGGCGCTCTGCCCGAAGTCGTGGGAACGGCTAAAGTCGCGAAGGGGTCGTATCAGGACCCGACGACGGACGACGAAAGATGGGTCGCTGTCGACCTCGCGCCTGTAAAGCCTCTTAAAAGACCCGTCGCGTTAGGCGAAATTAAAAAAGAAAAACGGCTTAAAGACATCTCCCTTACCAAACAGGGCCGCCTCTCCGTCATGCCCGTTACGAAAGAGGAGTACGACGTCATTCTCGGCATGGGGTCCGGTTAGCAGCGGCAGCTTTGACAATCAGCGCCCCCCGAATTAATGTATCTCCAGATGCCCCTCTCCGATTACGAATCCGGACTCATAGACAAGATGCTCGGCGGAGACCGCGCGTCTCTCGCCCGCCTGATATCGATCGCCGAGAGCAGGCATAAATCCCTCCCCGAGATACTGAGGCGCCTCGGTTCCGCCATGCGCGACCCTTATATCTTAGGAATAACCGGCCCCCCCGGGGCGGGTAAAAGTACGATTACGAACGAGCTCATCCGCTCCTACAGGGATATGGATAAAAAGGTAGGCGTGCTCGCGGTCGACCCGTCGAGCCCCTTCACCGGCGGGGCAATACTCGGGGACCGGATACGCATGCACGACCATGCCATGGACGACGGCGTATTCATCAGGAGTATCAGCACGAGAGGGACGCACGGGGGGCTTTCGAGGGCAACTGTCGAGATAACGAAGCTCTACGGGGCCTACGGTATGGATTACGTGATCATAGAGACGGTCGGCGTCGGACAGACCGAGCTCGATATCGTGGGGGTTGCGGATACGGTCCTCGTGGTGCTCGTCCCCGAGGCCGGGGACTCGGTTCAGACGATGAAGGCGGGCCTCATGGAGATAGCCGACTTATTCATCGTAAACAAAGCGGACAGGGAAGGGGCGGCGCTCATTTCTTCGGAGATCAAGCAGGTGTTATCCCTCAAGAGGGCAGGCAGCGGCTGGACCCCGCCCGTCCTCCTCACGAGCGCGCTCAGGGGTGAAGGGATCGAAGGCGTCATCGAAGGCATCGAAAAACATAGATCATTTCAGATAGGGAGCGGAATGCTCAGGAATAAAAAGGAAAAGAGGATCGAAGGAGAATTCTCCGAGATAATCAGGGAGCTTCTTGATGAGAAGATAGCCAGGAAGCTCGGGGACAAGGAAGTAAAGAAGATTTACGCCCGCGTAAAGAGCGGGGAAATAGACCCCTACGAGGGCGCCCTGCTCGTCATCTCTAAAATAATCTGAGCTCCCTATATTGGACTCCGAATTCCCGGTTAACCCGTCTGTCTCTGATCCCCGGAAAATTTATTCTTAATACTATCCCCTTTCACGGAATGGTATCCTAATCACCATGATAGAGATTCTGATCCCCGTATCCTTATTTCTATTTGTTTTTCTTCTTACTTCGGCAGGCGACCGTTATGCCGCAAAGCGCTGGGAGATGGTCGAGAGCCAGATCATAGCCCGCGGTATAAGGGACACCGCGGTCATTCAGGCGATTATCAACGTCCCGCGCCACGAATTCGTGCCGGAAGAATTGAGAGACCAGGCCTACGACGACAACCCCGTTCCGGTAGGCATGGGGCAGACCATTTCGCAGCCCTATATAGTCGCGCTTATGACGGAGCTCCTGAACCCCGCGCGCGGTAGGAAGATACTCGAGGTGGGCACGGGCTCCGGTTATCAGACCGCGGTGCTCGCCGAAACAGGGTGCGAGCTCTACACGATAGAGATCGTGGAGAACCTCGCCGAGAGGGCGCGGCAGATTCTCGAGAATCTCGGCTATTCCAACATTACTTATAAGATAGGGGACGGATACCAGGGGTGGGAAGAGCACGCCCCTTTTGACGGGATTATCGTAACTGCGGCCCCGGGCCACGTGCCCGCGAGGCTCCTTGAGCAGCTCAGGTTAAACGGTAAGATGGTAATTCCGGTGGGCGACGAGAGCCAGGAGCTTCAGCTTATAGAAAAGACTGATACCGGAATTACAAAAAAGAGGATAACCGCAGTACGTTTCGTCCCCATGACGGGAGAGTCCGAATCGTGACCGTTACGCCGGGCCGTTTAAACGCGGCGAAAGAGATAGCTCATATATCCAGGCTGACATAATCACCGAGCTCGATCTGCCTGGAGCTTTCCGTGATGATCCCGGTCGCGCTCTTCTCCTTGACCTCGAGCACCACTATTTTCCCGATGAGAGTGCCGGGGATTATTACGTCTTTATGGGCATCCGGGTCGTGTGCCTTTCTGGGCTGCGTGTATATAGAAAACACGTTGCCCGGCACCACGTTACTCGCTTCCCCGGCGTCTATATAAACGATGTCGCCCTTACCGCTTAGCTCGGTATTGTTCTTAGCCTCGACAATGAACCCGTCGACCCTCTGTGTCCCTTTCCTCAGTATCACCTCTTTTACGAACGGCTCCTGGGGCCTTATCTTTGCCCCGCGTGTTATCTCCAGGTATGAAGAGGTGATGACTGCCGTCGATTTTCTTTTGCCGAGTATTTCTAAAATTTCGAGCTCACCCTCGATCTGCACCTTGTACCCGATCCTCTGTCCGGTAACGGGATGTAGCACGGGTTTGGATGTGCGGAATATCGTAAACTTGTCGCCTGTGCCCGCGCCGTTTTTAGAGCCTACGTTCGTAAATACGATATCCCCCGTACCGAGGAGGATCTTCGTCGGCTCCGACGTGAGTATGGTGCCCATGTGCTCCCACTCGCCGGGTGTTATAAACCCCTCCGTCCCCCCTCGCGAGTAATAATAGACGGGCGGCGGCGGTTCGATGTCCTCAAACGACACCTTATGCGATTTGGGCTCGACCTTTACTACCGGGATGTCGGGCTGCTCGGGTTTAAGCGCTATTACGTCCCCCGGATATATACGGTTCGGGTTGTCTATATACGGATTAATTTCCCAAAGCCTCGGCCAGAAGAGCGGGTTGCCGAAGAACCTTCCCGAGATTTTCCAGAGGGAATCCCCCGGCTCCACTACATATATTGTCGTCCCGTCCTTTGGGGGCGGCAGGCTGCCCTGGGCGAGGGCGATTCCGGTCAATAGAAAAATGGCTAAGAGTGTTCTTAAATACATCCCGTCTATCCTCCGTTAAGAGCCGA
>JAHKKQ010000144.1 GCA_020027805.1 Candidatus Dadabacteria bacterium | reverse complement strand
GAAGGGGCTCGACGTCCCGATAGGGCTCGACGGCGGTATCGACACCGAGACAGCCCCTGAAGTTGTGCGCGCCGGGGCTACCGTGCTCGTCGCGGGATCCAGCGTCTATAACAATAAAGCCTCCGTCCGTGATAACATAAAAGCTCTGCTGGACAGTGTACGGTGAGACCCGCCGGTGTTACGGTTTAGGCGTTAAGATTGGCATCATGAACGGCAAATACAAATAATAAGATCGAGAGGTAAGCAAGATGGCACAGGACAACAGTTGTATAATCGCGATATTCGGGGCCTCCGGTGATTTGACCAAACGGAAGCTCATGCCCGCGCTCTATGCGTTATTCCGGCAAGGGCTCCTTCCCAAAAATTTCGCAATACTGGGCACGAGCCGTTCGCCGTTCACTGACGACGCGTACAGGAAAAAGATTATAGAAGACGTAGCCACGTATGCGGGCATCAAAAAATCCGAACAGAAACAGCTGGAGCCGTTCTCGAAGCACGTTTATTACCTCGCCATGGATGCGACTGACGTGAGCCACTACGACGACCTGAGGGATAAGCTTTCCAAGATCGACAGCGCGGAGAAAACGGGCGGCGATTATATTTTCTACCTGTCCACTTCGCCGAGCTTATACGCCGCTATCGGAAAGAATCTCGGGAAGAAAGGACTACAGAAAGAGGGCAAGGATTCCTCCTGGCGGCGCATCATCATAGAGAAGCCGTTCGGCAGGGACCTCGAGTCCGCTCAGGAATTAAACCGCGACCTCCAGAGGATCTTTAAAGAAGACCAGATATACAGGATAGACCATTATCTAGGCAAGGAGACGGTGCAGGACATCTTCGCGCTCAGGTTCTCGAACGGTATCTTCGAGCCCCTCTGGAACAGGAATTACGTGAGCCGCGTCGAGATCACGGCCGCGGAAACGATCGGGGTCGAGGAGCGGGGCGGGTACTACGACCACTACGGCGCGCTCAGGGACATGATTCAGAACCACCTGCTTCAAGTCCTTGGCACGGTTACGATAGAGCCTCCGTCATTCTTCGACGCGACGGATGTCCGCAATGAGTCTATTAAAATATTCCAGTCGCTGAGACCCATAAAGCCCGGCGACGTGGACAAGTGCGCCGTACGGGGCCAGTACACGGAGTCCGTAATAAACGGCAGGAAGTTGCCCGGATACAGGCAGGAGAAAGACGTCGCGCACGATTCGATGACCGAGACCTTCGTCGCGCTTAAGCTATATATAGACAACTGGAGGTGGGGCGGCGTGCCCTTTTACCTCCGCACCGGAAAATGCCTCCCATCCCGCGTGAGCGAGGTCGTCATTGAATTCAAGAAGACCCCGCATCACCTTTTTACACAGGAGGAGCTGTGCTCCGCAAAACCAAACCAGCTCATCATACGCATACAGCCCGACGAGGGGATACTGCTCAGGTTCGGGATGAAGAAGCCGGGGGCCGGGTTCGATATCGAGGAGGTCGGAATGGACTTCCATTATTCCGAGCTCGCGGACACCTACATCCCCGAGGCGTACGAACGCCTGCTGCTCGACTGCATTACGGGCGACGCCACTCACTACGCCCGCGCCGACGCAGTGGAAGCGTGCTGGAAGTTCGTCGACCCCATACTCAAGGCGTGGGAGGACGACCCCGAGGTCAAGCTCTACGGTTACCCCGCAGGCACATGGGGCCCCTCCGAAGCGAGACACATCTTCGATTCTCCTGAGGAGGACTGGAGGTATCCGAGCGATCATCTGACGACGGACGGGGATTTTTACGAGCTTAAATAAGAGGTCCGAGGATTTCTCGGGTTACGAGCCGCAGGAGATGAAATGAAAAAGGAAATTTACCTCTTCGACGATATTACGGGGCTGGCGAACCGCCTTGCCGGGGATTTCAGGAAAGCCCTCGTGGAGAAGGCGGCATCGGGTGAGTCCTTGATAGTTGCGCTTTCGGGGGGGCACACGCCGAAGGCCTTTTTCGAGGTGCTCGCTTCGCCCCCCTACCGTGACGGTCTGCCCTGGGACAAGGTCGTTTTTTTCTGGGGCGACGAGCGCTCAGTCTCGCCTGATAACGACGAGAGCAATTTTAAGATGACGAACCTCTCGCTCCTGTCCCATATCAAGATTCCCGAGGCAAATATACGCCGTGTATTGGGCGAGAACCCTCCCGGGGAAGAGGCGGTACGATACGCGAGGGAGATAAAGGACAATGTCCCGCCCGGCGGGAACGGCTTCCCGCGTTTCGACTGGATTCTCCTCGGAATGGGCGAGGACGGGCATACGGCTTCCTTATTTCCGGGAGCCCCGACATTGAAAGAGAAGGAGAAGATTTGCGTCGTCGCCACTCATCCCCAGACGGGGCAGAAAAGGGTGAGCATCACTTTCCCGGTGATTGACAACGCCCGGAGGGTTTCGTTCCTCGTGGCCGGCAGCGATAAAGAGCCCGTTTTGAGAGAGATACTGAACAGGGGTTCGCATCCCCTGCCTTATCCGGCGTCCATGGTTCACCCGACGGACGGCGTTCTCGAATGGTACGTCGACAAGGCCGCCGCCCCCTGGCTTTAGAATATAAGCGCAAGCTGCCTCATACGGCCGCTCACTTAGGCGTATTTATGCACCGGCACGTCGAAGCCGAGCACCTCCGCCGCGACGACGGTGTCCTGGGCAAAGTTCTTGGGCACGCCTCCGCCGATCATGAACAGGCCGCTCTCCTTGGACGAGATCTTTATCTTCGTGAGCTCGAGGAAATCCTTGGCGCTGTCTATCGACACGTGCGAGTCGGGGTTGTTCCATTGATGGAACACCATGCCGAACCCGGCCGATGAGTCCGTAAACGCCGGGCAGAATATAGGCACGTTCCGCTCATAGGCTGCCTGTACGAGGGAATCTTTCTTCTTCGCGTGCTTCGTCAGCCATTTCCCCATCTCCCATATGAATTCCCGGGACGAATAGGGCCTCCGCTCGAGCGTGTCCGCTATTTTCGCTACGGCTCTGTCGCATGCCTGGAGGTCTTCTTCGTCGATGAACGTATCGTAAATGCGGTCGATGTACAGGGACCTGAGCATGCCGTCGTCGATGTGAGGTGTCCCCGCGTAGTGCTTGTATCCGAGGGCCTCGAAAAAGTCCATGTCCACGATGGAAGCCCCCGTGGCCACGATGACGTCCACCATGTTGTGCTTCACCATGTCCACGTACACCTGCATGCAGCCCCCGGCCGAAGTTGAGCCCGCAAGAGTGAGCCACACGGAGGCGTTCTTGTCTGCGAGGTTCATGTTGAATATGTCGGCCGCCCTAGCCGTGTCTCTCGAAGAGAAGGACATGCCGCGGTAGGCGTCGATAATCTGCTTGCCGTCGATCTTCTTTATATCTATGTGCTTGATCGATTCTTTGAGCAGCTCTTTCTTTGTAGTTTTTGTCTTCGCCATTTGCAATTTCTCCTCTGCCGTCCCGAATCGAGATGGATATCCCTCTATTTACTCATCTATAAGGGATTATCAAGCAGCTCGGGATGGAAATTATATTTTTTCTGCGCTAATTAACTTTTATCGTTCCAATTCTGATGACCCGTGAATATTTTATAGCCCCGTATATCCTTGTCAAAATTCATACAGAATCAAAGCTCATTCCGGCTGCTGCTGCGTCATGCAGTGCAGAGCGCCGCCCCCGTATATTATATCGCTGCAGTCGATGCCCGCGACCTCGCGTCCCGGAAAAGAGTCTCTCAGGATTCCGAGGGCCTCTTCGTCGTTCACATCGTTGAAAGTAGCCGCCATGACGACCGTGTTGCCTATGTAAAAGTTGGTGTAGGAAACAGGGGCCTTGCTCCCGTCGTCGTAACGCACGTGGGGCATGGGCAGCTTGACGACCTCAAACGGTCTGCCGTCGGTATCCGCCGCCTCGGTCAAGGTTTTATAATTAGCCTGGAGTATCCGGTAATTCTCATCGTCAGGGTCGTCTTCATAGGCGCAGACGATCTTTCCGGGGGCGACGAAGCGCGCTAGCTCGTCGATGTGCCCGTCCGTGTGGTCGTTCACGAGGCCTTCCTTGAGCCAGACTGTTTTTCTTATACCGAGATATTCTTCGAGATACCTCTCTATGTCAGCTTTGGTCTTCCCCGGGTTCCGGTTCACGTTCAGGAGGCACTGCTCGGTCGTGAGACACGCTCCCCCGCCGTTTACGTCGATTGCGCCCCCTTCGATAATAATCCCGGGCTTTTCGACGGGAAATTTCTTCCACTCGCCTATCTTGTCCGGGATAGCGGAGTCCTTCAGCAATTCAGGAAACTTGTTGCCCCATGCGTTGAAGAGCCATTTCGTGATCACCGTCTTTCCCGAGCCGTCTTTGACGAATATCGGCCCCGTGTCCCTCAGCCACACGTCGGCGTAATCCGTGACGTGGAAATGTATCCTTCTCATATCGATGCCCGCCGCGGCGAGCATACCTTGCGCCCTTTCCTTCATATCCTCGTCCAGCACGAGGAGCTCCGCCGGCTCGCTCACGTGTATCGCGTTTAGCATCTTTACGAACGTTGCTTCCGCCTTTTCCACCCTGCCGGGAAAGGTGATCTCGTCGTAAGGCCACGCGAGCCATATGGCCGAGTGCGGCTCCCATTCGGCGGGCATTCTGTATGACTGCTTGTTTTCGCTTTTCATAAACTGCGGACTATTTCTGACGGAGCGCTTTCTTCATAGCTTTATAATGCTCTACGTCTTTTAATTTTTTGGATTTTTCAACCAGCTTGGAGGAGGCGAGCTTTTTGTAGGTATCCGGCCTCCGGTTGCGGAGGAACCCCCATCCTTCCGAATAAAATTCGTTTCGTTCGAGGTCGAGCGTCAATATTATGGCTTCTTCCTTGGTAGCGGAAGCGCGTTTAAGCACCTTTCCGAAGGGATCGCATACGAAGGACTGCCCCCAGAATTTCATTTTGCCTTCGCTCCCGACACGGTTCACGGCCGCCACGTAGAGGCTGTTCGAGATCGCATGCCCCCTCTGCACCGTCTCCCAGGCGTCGTGCCAGTCCCCATCCGCGTCGTAACCGGTGATGTCGCCAATGGCGGTCGGATAAAAGATTATCTCGGCCCCCTTCAGGCGCGCCATGCGGGCGGCTTCCGGAAACCACTGGTCGTAGCATATGAGGACGGCGAATTTTACGTCCCCGGCCTTAAACACCGTGTACCCCGACCGTCCCTCTTCGAAATATTCCTTTTCGTAGAATCCGGGGTCCTGTGGGATGTGGATTTTGTTGTACCGGCCGAGGAGCTTGCCGTCTTTCCCTATCACGACGGCCGTATTGAGATATTTGCCGCCCTTTTTCTCGTAGAACGGCACCACCAGCGTGACGCCGAATTTTTTAGCCGCTTTCCTCATCTCGCTTACGGTATAGCCCGTAACCTTTTCCGCGTAATCGTCTTTTTTCTTCTTTTCCCACTGGGGGAAGTATGGCGTCTGGAAGAGCTCCTGAAGGGCGATGATCCCGGCCCCTTTCCCGGCCGCCTCGCCTATCCTCTCGATCGTCCTTGAGACATTCGACCGGACGTCTTCCGCGACCCTGCTCTGTATCAGCCCTATCGTAACGTTTTTCATGAAAATATATTACAGTTTACTCTGAATATCGGAAATAAAAACCGACTTCATACGGTTTTAACAATAGATTTATCGCCCGTTTAAAGTGATTAGATCGGACAAGGACGCTGTCCGCACCCTGCAGATAATTGTCTCTAGCCGTCCGGTGACCGTTTTCGTATTTTGCCTTTTTATTGCGCCGCGGCGGCATCATGGCGAAATAAAAACACCCTATTGTGAAGTCTCTCGAATCGGGGGAAGATTGGGCCTGGTGTTATTCCGATAAAGTATATGTTTCCGGGAGCTAGCGACCGAGCCGCTGTGAAACAGGCTTATTCGATCTCCATTCCAACAATAAAAAACAATAGAAATTCGAGACCTGTTACGACGCGTCTAATTCGGCCAGATATCTGTGAACGCTGCTGACGGCCATGCCCCCCTCCCCGACGGCGGAGGCCACGCGCTTGACGGAGTTTGACCTTACATCCCCCGCGGCGAATATACCCGGAACATTAGTTTCCAGCATCATCGGGAACCGGTGTTCCAAAGGCCAGTTTTTATCATCGTACGCATCTATCCCCGTACATATAAAGCCGTTATCGTCGAGCTTTACTCCGCAACCCCGAAGCCATCCGGTATTGGGCACCGCGCCGAGCATGAGAAACACATGCCGTATGCTCATCTCTCCGGTCTCGCCGGTCTTTCTGTTACGCCAAGCAATCTCTTTTAAGTGATTCTCGCCCCGCAATTCGGCAATTTCGGTGTTGTTGTGGAGAGTGATGCGGGGAGAAGAATTAATCCTGCCTATCAAATAGTCGGACATGCTCGCGGCAAGGCCTTCGCCCCTTACGAGAATATGCACACGGCTCGCGTACTTCGAGAGAAAGACGGACGCCTGCCCGGCTGAATTGCCCCCTCCGACTATAACGACCTCTTCCCCCTCACAGAAGCCTCCCTCCATCGCCGTAGCCGCGAAGTAAAGTCCCGCGTTTTCAAATTCCTTTTCGCGGGCAAGCCCGAGGCTCCGGTAGCGCGCTCCGGACGCTATGACAATTGCTCTCGCGGCTATGGTTTCACCGCTGTCGAGTGTTATCGCAAACGGGCGCTTACCGCAGTCGATCTTCTCCACCGCCCGCGGCAGCGCGATCTTGGCCCCGAATTTCTGAGACTGAATCTGCGCCCTGCCCGCAAGCGCCTGGCCCGATATCCCTGTAGGGAAACCGAGATAATTCTCGATCTTGGAGCTAGTGCCCGCCTGACCGCCAGGGGCTTCGGCCTCGAGCGCGATTGTTCTGAGCCCTTCCGATGCCGCGTTCAATGCCGCGGATAAACCCGCCGGTCCGGCGCCGATAATCGCCACGTCATATGAGCCCGTCTGATCGATCTCCTCTATTAATCCGAGGTGCTCGGCTATCTCGAAGGTTGACGGGTTTCTCAGGAAATTCTCTCCGTGGTGAATTAACACGGCAGGCAGGTCGTCCTTTGAAACATTGAATCTCCTTAATACCTCACGGCATTCCTCCCCATCGAGATCACTCAAAATGACGACGGGATATCCGTTACGTCTCAAGAAACGCTCGATCCTCATAGTATCTCTCGATTCCCTCGGCCCAATAAGCGTTACCGAGGCTTGCTGGTGAGAGATCAAACCGACACGGCGCAATATGAATGCCCGCATGACGATTTCGCCTATATCGGGCTCGGCCGACATCAGCTTCCGGAAATTGGCGCGGTTAATTCGGATTACTTCTCCGCCCTTCCCCATTCTCCCGCCCACGAGTATTTTACGGTCGTTGAAGAGGTCGATCTCGCCGGTAAACTGCTTCTCGCCGTGAATGGTTATTATCTTCTGCCCTTCACGCCTGTGCTCGTAAATCTCGATGTCGCCGCTGAGGACGATAAAAAAATCCACCGTCCTCTCGTCTCTTTCGAAGAGAACCGCGCCCTTTGCGAGCTTTTCCAAGACGCCGAACGGTTTTGCGCGGTTAATCTGCGCGTCGGTCAGAGTCGGAAAGGTCTGGGCCTTCCGCGCATAGGGGTCGCTCGGATCAAGCGTATTCGGATCCGGGAGAATATCGTTACTCATTCCGTATATACCTCGTGTAGTAAGTATATCGAATTTAGATAAGAATGAGGGCGTCAATCGAGATTAATTAGATCCTAACATCTTGGGGAGGATATCTCATTTAAGCCATATATAACGGGCGACGAAGAGCACGGCGAACAAATAAAGGAGCCAGTGCACCCTCTTCCCCCGGCCGGTTACGACTTTCAGGAGCACGTACGAGATGACCCCGAACGATATTCCTTCCGTAATGCTGAATGCGAGCGGCATCATGGCTGAAGAATACGGAGAGGAGGAAGAGCACCGCCACTACTATTCCGGTGAGCCCCGTCCTTCCTCCCGCGGAGATTCCGGACGCGCTTTCTATGTAGCTCGTAACTGTGGATGTGCCGAGCACGGCCCCGCCGCATATGGCTATGGCGTCCGACAGGAGCGCCTGCCTCGCCCTGGGCAGCTTCCCGTCCCTCATGAGTCCGCCCTGCTGGCTCACTCCCGTGAGCGTCCCCACCGTGTCGAAAAGGCCCAGAAAGAGGAAAACGAATATGACTGTAATAAGATGCGGGTCCTTGAATACATTCGGGATACTGAGCTTGAGCAGGGTAGGGGCTATAGACGGGGGCGCCGATAGCACGCCCGTGAATTCCACGATACCCGTGATTAGACCGGCTGCGGCAGCCGCGAGTATGCCTATCAGTATCGCCCACCTGACCTTAAGTGCTAAAAGCACGGCCATTATGACGAGACCGAGTATGGCGACCAGTGTAGGCGTGGACGTAAGGTCCCCGAGCGTGACGTACGTTACGGGGTGCGGGGCCACGATTCCCGACCATTCGAGTCCCACGAGCGCGATCAGGAGCCCGATCCCTACCGGAATGCCGCTCTTGAGTGAGCCGGGGAGTACGTTCATGAGCGTCTCCCTGAGACCAACCGTGGAGAGCAGGATAAAAACGAGCCCGGCTATAAACACCGCCCCGAGAGCGTTCTGCCAGGAGTAACCGAGCGTAAGCACTACTATGTATGTGAAGTAAAAGTTGTGCCCCATTGCCGGAGCGATGGCAATAGGATAGTTTGCCAGGAGTGCCATGAGCACGGTGCCAAGCGCGCTCGCGATGCACGTCGCGACCATTACCGCGCCCGGGTCCATCCCTGCCGCGCCCATGACTGCTGGCTGGACGAAGATGATGTACGACATCGTCATGAATGTCGTTATGCCCGCGACCGTTTCTCGGCCGGGATTCGTATCCTGCTCCTTCAGGTCGAACAGTCTCTCAAGAATTCGGACAGGCATGGGCGGTGAAAATTCCAGTTGTCATTATCACACGGCGGCGAGTATTATGTCAATCATGGAGAACGGGATTGGAATTATAACCGGCCCCGGATTTATAGTTATATTCTTCCCGTTCTAATTTGTTCTGCTGCGCGGAGATCATGCCCGAATATCTTGAAATACTGATACTATTCTGTGTGGGGCTTTTGGCGGGCGTAATCAATGTGATGGCCGGGGGCGGCTCGAGCCTTACCCTTCCCGCCCTCATTTTTATGGGACTCGACAGCGCCGCCGCTAACGGCACCAATCGTATCGGGATACTGCTACAGGGCGTATTCTCCACCCTCTCTTACCGGAAGGAAAAGCTTTCCGAAATCGAAAAGAGCGTCAAGCTCTCGCTGCTCACCCTTCCGGGAGCCGTGCTCGGGGCGCTGCTCGCGCTTAAGATAAGCAACGAGTGGTTCGACAGGATATTGGGTATCGTCATGATCGGGGTAATCATATCCATGCTGATTCCTCAATCCAGACTTCAAATTTCGACCGGCGGTGAAAGAAAATCATGGCTCATATACCCGGCCATGTTCGCAATAGGATTCTACGGCGGGTTCATACAGGTCGGAGTCGGGTTTCTGATAATGGCGGCGCTCTATCATTTGCTGAGGATCGATCTCATACGTGTGAACATGCACAAGGTCTTCATAACCATGATCTACACCGTACCGGCGCTCTTCATCTTTATCTGGTCAGGCAATGTGGACTGGCTCCTCGGGTTGAGTCTCGCGGCCGGGAACGCGCTCGGGGGCTGGTGGGCGGTGCGCTTCTCTATTAAGGGCGGGGAGAGGTTTATCCGTTATGTCATGGTCCTCGCGATCTTTATCATAGCGTTAAAGTTGCTCGGTATTATCTAAAGATATATAGTTTGGTTTATGGATTTCGGAGAGATTGCCCGAGAGGCGCGCGCGCGCGCGAAAACCTTCCCTTATATCCTAACGATCGACGGGACTATAGGGAGCGGGAAGAACTATCTGGG
>JAHKKQ010000143.1 GCA_020027805.1 Candidatus Dadabacteria bacterium | reverse complement strand
ATCGCCAGCGAGATGACCGGCTTCGGGAAATCCATCGACTCGAGCACGATCGGATGCTTCTCGTCGCACAGCGTATCGCCGGTGGAGACGCTTTTCAGCCCCACAGCCGCCGCGATATCGCCCGAATAGACCTCTTTGATCTCCTCGCGCTTGTTCGCGTGCATCTTCAGCAGGCGCCCGATGCGCTCGGATTTCTGCTTGGTCGCGTTGTAGACGGTCGCGCCGGCGATCAACACTCCCGAGTAGACGCGGAAAAACGTGAGCTGACCCACGAACGGGTCGGTCATGATCTTGAAGGCGAGGGCGGAGAACGGCTCATCGTCGCTAGGGCGCCTTACCTCTGCCTGGTCCGTATCCGTATTAATACCCTCCATGGGAGGGACATCGAGCGGAGAAGGCATATAAGTCACAATCGCATCCAAAAGCAGCTGGACGCCTTTGTTCTTGAACGCGGAGCCGAGTATGACCGGCACTATGTTCAGGCCGATAGCGGATTTTCTTACCGAAGCCGCTATTTCTTCCTCGGATACGGGTTCTCCGTTCAAGTATTTTTCCATTATCGCTTCATCGAAGTCGGCGAGAGATTCGATCAGCTTTTCTCTTCCCGCCTGGGCTTCTTCCTTCATCTCGGCCGGTATTTCCGTCCAATCGTATTTAAGGCCCAGGGATTCCTCGTCCCAGAGCGCAAGCTTCATTCTAATAAGGTCTATTATTCCTTTGAAATTGTCGCCTTCGAAGTAAGGCGCGTGAAGGGGTACGGGATTGGAGTCAAGCCTCTCCCTTATCTGAGCAACCACCTTTCCGAAATCAGCCCCGATCTTATCCATCTTGTTTACGAAACACATCCTAGGGACCCTGTATCTGTCGGCCTGTCTCCATACAGTCTCCGACTGGGGTTCCACGCCGCCCACGGAGTCGAAAACGACAACGGCCCCGTCGAGGACCTTGAGCGACCTTTCGACCTCTATGGTGAAATCAACGTGCCCGGGGGTGTCTATGATGTTTATCCTGTGGTCGTCCCAGAAACAGGTCGTGGTAGCGGAAGTAATGGTGATGCCCCTCTCCCTTTCCTGCTCCATCCAGTCCATCGTGGCCGTGCCCTCGTGGACTTCCCCGATCTTGTACGTCAAACCGGTGTAATAAAGGATGCGCTCGGTGGTGGTCGTCTTCCCCGCATCTATATGTGCCACGATCCCGATATTTCTTACTTTACTAATTGGTATAGCCCTTTCCAAAATACTCCTCCGCGATTTATTACCACCTGTAATGGGCGAAAGCCCTGTTCGCATCCGCCATCTTATGTGTGTCTTCTCTCTTTTTTATAGCCCCGCCGCGGCCTTCAGCAGCATCCAGTATTTCTCCCGTCAGCTTGTCGATCATGGACTTCCCGTCTCGTTTCCTTGCCGAGGTGAGGAGCCATCTGATTGCGAGGGACTGCTTCCTGAAGGAGCTGACCTCCATAGGCACCTGGTACGTGGCGCCACCGACCCTGCGCGGTCTGACCTCGATACCCGGCTTTATGTTGTCCATTGCCGTATTGAATACCTCGAGGGGGTCCTTCCCCGTCTTTTCGGCAATGAGCTTCAGCGAACCGTAGAATATCATTTCCGCCTTGCTCTTCTTACCCTCGTGCATGAGCGAGTTGATGAACTTCGCGACCGTCAAATCACCGAATTTGGGATCGACGGGAATTTTTCTTTTAGAAACTGATCCCTTCCTAGGCATATATGTTGTTCCCTTTGATTATTTGGGTTTTTTAGCCCCGTATTTCGAACGGCTCTGCCTTCTGTTAGCCACGCCGGTCGAGTCGAGAGTACCCCTTACGATATGGTACCTCACGCCCGGCAGGTCCTTTACCCTTCCGCCCCTTACCAGTATTACGGAGTGCTCCTGAAGCGTATGTCCTTCACCCGGTATATATCCGGTGACCTCGATACCGTTCGTCAGCCTTATACGGGCTACTTTTCTAAGCGCCGAATTAGGCTTTTTGGGGGTTGTGGTGTAAACCCTGACGCAGACCCCTCTCCTCTGAGGACAATTCTGTAATGCGGGGGCTTTACTCTTCTTTTTAGCCCTCTTTCTTCCATCTTTAACCAACTGACTAATAGTAGGCACGAATACTTATCTCCATAAAAAGGTAATCCAATTAATATATCCCGAAAAGAAAACTGCTGTCAAGACAAAAAGACTAATTATTTAGGTTTTTTCCTTAGATTTTTTTCGAACCCGACGATGGTGAGAGAGGACTTATACCATCCCGGCTTCCACCTCTTGTCCTCATACGCAGCCACCTCGTCGCCACCCACCCTCATCATCACATATACGTACCCGCTATCGTCCACGAGCGGATCCCCGGTCTTAAGCGCCGGAAATTCGTCTGTCCCGCACTGCCATTTTAGAGGCGTGATCTCAAGGAGCTCGATAGCGTCCCGCAAATTCCGCTCATACTGGGCTTCCATGCCCTCTATCGATTCCGTATCAATAGGTAAATACCAGATCTCAGCCATATTATGACTCCTTATCCTTCAAACTGCCTTGAGGCCCCGTCAACAGAACGTGCCGAAGCGCCTTTTTTCCTATGTCGGTCCTGTAGCAGAGAGAATCACAGTTTACCTTCCCAACCGCCTGGTACGCAAGGTTTATGGCCTCCGGTATCGTCCCGCCGAGTGCCGTTATACCCAGGACCCGGCCGCCGTCGGTCACAATGCCGCCGTTACCGGCGGAGGTGCCGGAGTGAAACGCCACGACGTTTTCCATGCCCTCCACTATATCAAGCCCCGTTATCGGCGCCCCTCTTTTATAGTCCCCGGGATAGCCCTTCGAGGCGAGGACCACGCATACGGAAGCCGCGTCCTTCCACTCGACTTTCTCCCTGGAGAGGCCCTTCCCGGCAACCGCCGAGAGAACAGGCACGATATCGGAATTCATCCTCATCATGAGGGGCTGGGTCTCCGGGTCGCCGAACCTGCAATTATATTCGAGCACCCTCGCTTGACCGCCCTCTATCATCAGCCCGGCATAGAGCACCCCCTTGTACTCCCTGCCCTCTTCCTTCAACGCTTTGACGGTCGGGATAATGATGAGGCGCATTATTTCCTGAGTGAGCTCGGGGGTTATCACGGGGGCGGGCGAGTATGCGCCCATGCCGCCCGTATTCGGCCCCTGATCGCCGTCGAGGAGGGCTTTATGGTCCTGGCAGGACTCGAGCGGCAGCACGTTGGTCCCGTCAGAAAGGGCGAAAAACGATGCCTCCTCGCCTGAAAGGAATTCCTCTATTACCACCCTGTCGCCCGAATCGCCGAATATCTTACGTCTCATAATATCGTCGAGGACCTCTACGGCCTCGGTTTCCGTCCTGCAAATGAACACCCCTTTGCCCGAAGCGAGCCCGTCGGCCTTTATCACGAGTGGGGGTTTCACTTCCTTCACCCATTCGACAGCTTCCTCGAAATCCGCGAACGCGGAGAAAAAAGCGGTTGGAATTCCGTATTTCCTCATGAGGTTCTTCGAGAAGACCTTGCTCGTCTCGATCTCGGATGCCGCCCTTGTCGGCCCGAATATTGAGAGACCCTCTTCGGCGAACCTGTCGGCGATGCCCAGAGACAGCGGGAACTCGGGGCCCACGACTGTCAGTCCGATTTCCTCGGCCCTCGCGAACCGGAGCAGTCCCTCTATGTCCGACACCTTGATATCGACGCACTCCGCGTGTTTTGAAATCCCCGGATTACCCGGAGCGCAGTACAGGGTCTTAACGAGCGGACTCTGCCTTATCTTCCAGCATAAAGCATGTTCCCTGCCGCCTGAACCGACAACAAGCACTTTCATTGCAATCGTGACCCCTTTATTTTTCGGTTAATACTGCAAGAAGCCCGTAAATCTACCAGACATTATCGCGTTTGAAAATGAGGAGTGAACAATAATCCGACGCACCGATCGGAGGAGGCTCAGCATTCCGGAACTATGCCTGTATAGGCAATCGGATAATCCTGCTACTCGACTGTGACGACCTTGGCCAGGTTCCTGGGCTGGTCGACGTCAGTCCCCTTCAGAACCGCTATGTGATAGGCCAGGAGCTGGAGCGGGACGACGGACAGCACGGGACTCAGAAGATAGTTGCTCCCCGGGATTTCGATAACGCGGTCGACGCTGCCCATCAATTCATCGGGAGGCGTATCGGACGTGAGGAATATCACCTTGCCCCTCCGTGCCCTGACTTCCTGAAGGTTGCCGAGGATCTTCTTGTATGTGATGCCGTCGTTGGGCGCTATGAGGACCACGGGCATCTCATCGTCTATAAGCGCGATTGGGCCGTGCTTCATCTCCCCGGCCGCATACCCCTCGGCGTGTATGTACGAAACTTCCTTCAGCTTGAGGGCCCCTTCGAACGCGACCGGGTAATTGATTCCGCGTCCGAGGTAGAGGAAGTTTCTATAATCGAAAAATTCCTTCGCCAGGTCCTTTATTTCGTCATCGAGCCTGAGCGTCATCTGAATCAGCTGGGGCAGCCTGATGGCGTCCCTGATGAGCTCGATCGATCTTTTTTTATCTATCTGTTTTTTTATCCTGCCCAGATAAACCGATAACAAATAAAATACTATGAGCTGGGTAGTAAAGGCTTTGGTCGACGCGACGCCGATTTCCGGGCCCGCGTGCGTATAGATGACTTTGTCGGCATCCCTGGCAATCTTGCTCATGAGGACATTTGTTATGCCGAGGGTCTTTGCCCCGCACGCCTTGGCCTCATAGAGGGCTTCCGACGTATCCGCGGTTTCGCCTGACTGCGAGACGGCGATCGCCAGCGTGTTTTTGTCGAGAATAGGATTCCTGTAGCGGAATTCAGACGCTATCTCCACCTGTACCGGGACTCTGGCTAATGTCTCGATCATATACTTGCCTATGAGGGACGCATGGTAAGACGTCCCGCATGCAAGGGCGGTTATCCGGTTGACGTCTTTATAGGGAGACCCTTCGAACCCCTCGAAGAAGACCTCGCCGGTTTCTTCCGAGAACCTCCCCCTCATCGTATCCAGCACGGCCTGCGGCTGCTCGTGGATCTCTTTTATCATGAAGTGCCGGTATCCGCACTTTTCAACCGAAACGGGGTCCCAGTTGATGGTCTGGACGTTCCTCTCCACAGGGTCCCCGTTGAGGTCCGTGATACCGATGCCGTTCTTTTCGAGCACCGCGACGTCGCCGTCCTCGAGGTATATAACGTTCCTGCAGTAAGGAAGGATCGCCGGTACGTCCGAGGCCAGATAATTCTCGTGATCGCCCAGAGCCACTATTAGAGGCGAGAACTTTCTCGTCGCAATTACCTTATCGGGCATCCTGTCGGATATGACGGCTACCGCGTACGACCCTTCAACCATCCTGAACGCGGCCCTTACGGCGTCTTCGAATGTGATACCGGGACCGCAGCAGCTCTCGATCAGATGCGCCAGTACTTCCGTATCGGTATCGGAATAAAACTTGTAGCCCTTCTTTATTAGCTCGCCTTTGAGCAGAGAGTAATTCTCTATTATGCCGTTGTGGACTACGGATGTGCCGCCCGAGAC
>JAHKKQ010000142.1 GCA_020027805.1 Candidatus Dadabacteria bacterium | reverse complement strand
TGAGGTAAAACATATATGAATCATGTAAAGAAAAAGAAATCTGTAGCCGTCGTCGGATCGATCTATACATACCTCGCCACCGGGGAGGACACGGGGGGGACGTATACAATATTCGAAGCGAACGTACCGCCCATGGACATAGGCCCGCCGCCCCACATACACAGGAACGAAGACATCGCGTTCTATATTGTGGAAGGACGTTTCAGATTCTCTCTCGAAGAGAACGAATTTAACGCGGAGCCGGGCGACTTTGTCTTGCTGCCAAGGGGCTTGAAACATTGGCTCAGGAACGAATCCGATACGATAGGGAAGATGCTCGTGATCTCTAACCCGTCGGGGTTCGATAGTTTCATGCACGCTGCGGGAACCCTGCTCGAGGACGACACGAAAATGCCGCCCCCTCCCACGAACGACGAGCTGATGAGACTGGTGCAGGAGGCGCCTAACTTCGGTGTCGATATTTTTCTCTTGAGGTAAAACATATATGAATCATGTAAAGAAAAAGAAATCTGTAGCCGTCGTCGGATCGATCTATACATACCTCGCCACCGGGGAGGACACGGGGGGGGCGTATTCCCTGTTCGAGGCCCTCGTGCCTCCGAAAGACCCGGGCCCGCCGCCCCATATACACAGGAACGAGGACGAGGCCTTCTACGTGCTCGAGGGAGAGTTCTCGATTTTTCTCGGCGGCGAGGAATTCCGCGCGAAACCCGGAGATTTTATATCCCTCCCGCGCGGCATAAGGCATTCGTTCAGGTCCGATTCAGACAAAATCGGCAGGATGCTCGTAATCGTCAGCCCTTCGGGGTTCGAGAGGTTCTTCGACGCGGTGGGGGAGCCCGTCGATAAGGATACGATTCTGCCTGTGCCCCCCTCGAAGGAGCACATTCAGAAAATCATCGAGGAAGCGCCCGGGTTCGGCATCGAATTACTCCTCTGAAAAAGAAAGCCTGCCGTCTTCAGCAGAAAGACGGCAGGCTGATTAAAGGAGGTGATGAGAGACTATCTGTCTTCCCGACTCTGTCTAAAAATTTGCCTGAATCTGGGCTTCGACTATATTCGCGTCCACGTCGGGCGCATCCAGAGTAGCCTCGTTTCGCTGGAACGTATAATTGAGCTGGAGCTTCCACCTGTGGTCGTGCGACATATAATAATTTAATCCCGGCGTCAGCTCCCATTGTTTACCGGGCACGCTCGTATCCGGGGGAACGACGCCCGAGCTCGTGTCGAAGTCGATCAATGCATACCTCGCCGCGAGCTCAACTGTTTTGGGCAGCAGGAATACGCCCGCCTGGACCCTGAACCCCTGGTCGAACGCGGTATCCTGAGGGCCCGAATCAGGCGCAAGCCACCTTGCGTCGTACTCCGCCTCCACGCTGAAATACTGCATCTTGAAGCTCAGGTCGCCCGTCAGCTGCGTGAAGTTCGACTGCGGGAATCCAAGCTCTGCGATCCTGTCGCATGCCCCGCCGTTGGGAGTCTTTCTGTCGCAATTCAGTCCCGGCAGAGCCGAAGCGCCAAACCCTGCCGCGAACGTAGGCGTCTTCGCGAAGTTGGGAACGATCTCGTAAGCCCTGGCGGTCGCGTATGTGCCGTTCGGGTTGAACTTAAAATCGTCCCCTCCGAGGCCTAGCTGTATCCTGCCCGCGTATAGGAGATTTGAATCGACGCTCGTGCCGTTGAGCCCGTCCCCGTTAAAAACACCGGCGCTGTATGAGAAGTTGTTGTTTTTCCCGATGCCGCCCAGGAGCGCGAGGCCGCGGTCCCTCTCAAGCCCGAACTGCTCGTTCACTATAGACCTTTCTACCAGCTGGAGAGCTGCAGACGAGTTAAGCTCTTCCCTGTTGAATGGGACCTTCCACTGTCCAACCCTGGGAGCTATCTCCTTTTGATACGCGGCCGTGAGGTACATATCCTTCAAGAGCTGGCTGCTTGCAGGGTCTATCATAAACGTATAATAGAACCACGGTTTGAAGGCATAGCCGTCCCACCTGAGCTCGAGCCTCCGGATATTGAAGTTCGTCGATACGAGCTCCTCATCCGTATCGTTGACAATGCCCTGTATCTGAGCCAGGAAGGTGAATCTCGTCTTGAACTGGAAGCCCTTGTCGTCCGTAGATTCGAAAACGAAGCCCTTGTCATATTTGGCCAAGAACTTACTGTACCAGACGTCATCGTCTACGGTTTCCTGCTTCGTCTTTATCTCGGCTATCTTCTCCTGCTCGGCTTCTCTGCCTGCCTCGAGGGCCTCTATCTGCGATTTCAGCATCTCGATCTGTTCCCGGTTCTGACGCTCGATCTCCTCGATCCGCCTTTTTAGCGCTTCGATCTCCTCCCTCTCCGATTGAGCGTACGAGCTCACGGGATAGAGCACTACCAATACTAAGATCAAAGCCCAGTTAATAATTTTTACCAAGAATTTTGACATTGTTATCCTCCCTGGCGGCGATTCCGGCAAGCTCCCGACCGCTGATTACAACATTAGACCCGATTATAGTACGCGGACGTATTTTTCACCAGATAAATCGTGCGCCCCGCCGTATCAGACAAGATCCGGCGAATTTTGTGTGAAATTTTAGTTACGATCTATTCCCGAACAATTGAGAGATGGTCAACAATAATAAGTGGCTCTTACCCGGTTACAGTGCTTAAGTGTGTGAAAGTGTTCTCGCATCAATAGATCAGGCATTTAGAAGCCCCCACCTTTCCCTTACGCGGTTTTCGAGCTTCGTAAAGACGAACCTGTCGACCGTTATGCCGATGACTATTATGATTATCATTACAGCTATGATCTGGCTTATGTCGTTGAGCTCCCTCCCCATCGTGAGGAGGTGTCCGAGCCCGATGCTCACATATAACAGCTCGCCCGCCATGAGCGCCCGCCACGCGAAAGACCAGCCCTGCTTGAGCCCGCTTATGATGGACGGCATCGCCGCCGGGATTATGACTTTAGTGTAGAGATCGAATCCGCCCGCTCCCATAGTCCTCGCAGCCCGGAGGTAAATCGGGGGCACGTTTTTCACGCCCGAATCGACGCCTATCGTCACGGCGAAGAGCGACCCGAGCACAACCACCAGCACTATCGCGCTTTCGCTCAGCCCGAACCAGAGGAGCGCTATAGGGAGCCAGCAAATGCTCGGGAGCGCCTGGAACCCGAGCACTATGGTACCGACCGTCTCGTCGAGCACCTTCACCCTGCCGATCGCGAGCCCTATCAGAAGCCCGCCCGCGACAGATAGCCCGTAGCCGATAAGCACCCTCTTCATACTGACCAGAATGCCGATTGTGAAGCTGTTGTCCTGAAACCCCGCAACTAGCGAGCTCAAGACGCCGAGCGGCGACGGGAACAGGTACGAAGGCCAGAGCTTGAGCGCGGCGACCCCTTCCCATATCGCAAAAAGAAGGAGGTAGAATGCGGTTAATAAAATTATCTTGCGTTTCATCAGCCCGCCGCCTCCCGGATTCCTGCTTCGGCATCCTCGCCGTCTTCCCTTATCTCGTCCGTAATCCACTTCGTATTGAGGAACACCTCGGGGTTTCCGGGCTTCCTCGGCCTCGCTATCTCTATATCGTGCTCGGATTTGATCCTCCCCGGGTTCTTCGTGAATACGAGCACCCTGTCCCCGAGGATTACCGCCTCTTCTACGTTATGCGTAACAAAAATAATCGTCTTATGCGACTCCACCCATATCCTCTGGAGCTCTTCTTGTAGAGACTCCCTCGTCTGTATGTCGAGGGCGGCGAACGGCTCGTCCATCAGCAGTATCGAGGGCTCCATGACGAGCGCCCTCGCCAATGCGACGCGCTGTTTCATCCCCCCCGAGAGCTGGTGGATGTACGAGTTATGGAACTTGTCGTCGAGTCCGACGAGCTTCAGGTAATCGTACGCGAGCTCTCTCCTTATCTTATGGGCAACCCTTCTGAGCTTAAGCCCGAATTCGACATTCTCGACCACTGTGAGCCACGGGAAGAGCGCCCCTTCCTGGAAAACGACCACCCTGTCCGCGCCGGGGCCTTCCACTCGCTTCCCGTCCGCTAGTATCCGTCCGCTCGTCGGCTTATCGAGCCCCGCGATGAGGTTAAGGAGCGTCGATTTCCCGCACCCGGAAGACCCCACTATCGAAACGAACTCCCCGTCGCGTATAGTGAGATTTATATCGCTCAGTGCGGACACTTTACCATCTCTCGCACTGAACACTTTGGAAACGCTTTCCACCCTGAGCCTAGCCTCTTTCTTCTCTATCTTCTGAATGAATATGTTCCACAAGCCTTCCTGCTCGATGACCCGGTAGGGATATCCCCTCCTCTCGCAGAACCTGGGCGCGTTCTCCAGCGCCGTAGGCTCATGGTCAGATATAGCGAGCAGCACCGCATCGTCGCCGAGTTCCCTGATCGTGTCCCGGATTACGTTCAGCGGGTGGGGGCATATCGCCTCCCTCAAATCTATTACCCTTTCCGGCTTCAGTGAATCGAATTTCCTGACTTCCTCTAAGTGCATCGTGCTTCCTTATGAGCCTGCCGGTTAATTAGCTGCAGACTGCTGTGTATTTATCGTTATCTCTTTAAGACCTTTTTCCTTCAGTATACCGTTTAAGATCGTAAGGTCATAGATACCGGAAAGGTCCGGCTCTTTCTTTCCGAGAAACCCGAGCTTGTAAGCGTCCTGGGCCGACTGAAAAAGAGAGCTCGCAATAGGGTCGTAGGTAAACTGTATCCTCGGGATTGCAGCGTCGAGAATATTCTCGGGTATCGCCTTCCCGGTCTCCCTCTTAATCTCCTGATTAAGCACCTGCTTCGCCTCATCAGGGTTCTTGTTTATCCACTCGGTTATCTGAAGGTTTGTTTCGAGCCATGCCTTTACAAGGTCGGGATGTTCATTAAGAAACTTTGTATTCACAATAATATGAGTTGTTACATATTGACCGTTCGGCCAGAGCTCCTTCTCGTCGAGGAACAACTCTCCGCCGCCGTCGAATATGAGCCTCGACACCCAGGGCTCTACGGTCCATGCGCCGTCTATCTCCTTTTTAATGAACAGGGTGAGCTGGTCCGGATTTTCGAGAGGTATCACCTCTACGGTGCCGCCTTTTTCCTTGAGCTTGTATCCGTTCTCGCCGAGCCAGTTCCTGAGAGCGACGTCCTGAGTATTACCTATGCTCGGCGTAGCAAGCTTCTTACCGTTAAAGTCCTTGGCCGACGCAATACCGGCGTCCTTCCTTACAACCAGGGCCGCGCCCTCGCTTGCGGCGCCTGATACTATACGGAGGGTCTCCCCGTCTGATTTTATGTACCCGTTGACGGCAGGGTTCGGCCCTATGTACGTGATATCCAACTCCCCCGCAAAAAGTGCTTCTATAGCGGAAGTCCCGGAATTAAAGAGCTTCCAGTCTATATCGGCCTTGTCCCCGAGCGCTTTTTCGAAATCCCCCCTCGCCTGTCCTATAACCCCCTGGGCGTGGGTTATGTTAGGAAAATGCCCCGCGCGTACCCTGACTTTATTATCCTGTGCGCCGGAACTCACCGCCGAGCCTATCAACCCAAGCGTGAGTCCTACTGCAAAAACCAACGACTTCAACCTCATGATAGATTCCTCCTTTATTAGATTTTAGCGGTATAATGGCAATACCCGTGCCAAATCAAATTATCCAATGATGACTGGGGGAATAGGCAAGAGATCGGATTTGAGTGATTACAATATAACCAATATCCCATTTCATTTGATACAGGTGAATAATGTTTATACATGCCATCCCATCTGAAATCGACTGAAAAAACCTCGTCCGTTCCCCTTCACCTCGGCCCGATAGTACATGCGCTAGGTAGTTCTGGACCGGATAGGCAGGGACCTTGTCCTCGAGCCCCGACATCTCGTCGTAAAAACGGTTCCGTATCCCCCGCGCGTATTTCCCCGTATACACCCTCGTCAGTACCGTGCTCGAATCGAGCGAATTCCTGAGCGCTTCCAGCCACGGCGCAGGCACCGCCGCTTCCGTGCAGGCAAGGAACGCCGTACCCATCTGCACAGCGGATGCCCCGAGAGCGAGCGCGGCCGCTATCCCCCGGCCGTCCATTACACCTCCCGAACATATGACGGGCACGCCGACGTTATCCACAAGCTGCGGCGTGAGCGACATGCTCCCTATGAGAGGCAATGCCCCGGCACGGGCGAAAGAGCCCCTGTGCCCTCCCGCCTCGCTTCCCTGCGTGACAATGGCGCTGCACCCCGCCTCTTCGAGCATTACCCCCTCGGCAGCGCACGTAGCAGTGCCGATGACCGTGACTTTTCTCCTGCGCATCTCCTTCATATGCTTACGCTTCGGGATTCCGAACGTGAAGCTGAAAACGGGGACGTTGTTATCTAGAATAACGCCCAGCTGTTCCTCGAACGAGAAACCCTCGGCTGCGAAATCTCCGGGAAGCTCCGCTCCCACTTCGCCCGCGATCTCGCCGAGCTTTTTCATCACCCTGGCCGGTGTTTTCCTGCGCGGGGTTTTCTCGGGGATAAACAGGTTTACGGCAAACGGCTTATCGGTCAGCGCGCGAATTTGCCGTATCGCTGAATCTATCTCACCGG
>JAHKKQ010000027.1 GCA_020027805.1 Candidatus Dadabacteria bacterium | reverse complement strand
GACAACAAGGCCGGGTTCGAGACGAGGTTTCTCCCTATGCTCTGCCAGCACTGCAATAACGCGCCGTGCGAGCCTGTATGCCCCGTGTTTGCGACATACCATAACCCGGAAGGGCTTAACGGAATGATATATAACAGGTGCGTGGGAACGAGGTACTGCTCCAACAATTGCACTTACAGCGTCAGGAAATTCAATTGGTTCTCCTACAAGATCCCCGATCCCCTCAACTGGCAGTTTAACCCGGACGTCACCGTGAGGGACAAAGGTGTCATGGAGAAATGTACTTTCTGCGTACAGAGGATCATTTACGCCAAGGACCAGGCCAGGGACAAGGGCAGGGACGTGCTCGACGGGGAGTTCCAGGTAGCGTGTCAGCAGTCATGCGCTTCGGGCGCGATCGAGTTCGGGAATTTAAAAGACCCTGAATCCAGGGTATCGAAGCTTTCACTCGACGAGAGGGGATATAGAGTGCTCAATCAGCTCAACACGCAGCCGAACATTACGTATCTAAAAAAAGTAAAATGGGATATGTCATAATGAGTGAACAGAATTCATTAACTTATGCAAAAGTTAACGAAGATGTAATACGGATGCTCGATAAGCCGACCGTCAAATGGCTTGCGCTTTTCCTGCCGGTCCTCGGCTTTGTCGGCTTCGGGATGTTTTGTTTCCTGTATCAGGTATATACCGGTCTCGGTGTCGCGGGATACAGACACCCCGTTTTCTGGGGCGTTTACATAACGGACTTCGTTTTCTGGGTCGGTATCGCCCACTCGGGAACGCTGATTTCGGCAATACTTTACCTCTTCAGGGCCAGCTTCAGGGTTTCAATATACAGGATTGCGGAAGCGATGACGGTTTTTGCGGTTCTGACAGCCGGACTTTTCCCCATCATACACCTGGGGCGTCCGTGGTTTTTCTACTGGCTATTCCCTTATCCGAACCAGCGGGAATTATGGGTGAATTTTAAATCCCCGCTCCTCTGGGACGTATTCGCGGTCAGCACGTACCTTACCGTAAGCTCAGTGTTCTTCTTTGTGGGAATGATCCCCGATATAGCCGCGATCAGGGACAAGGTAAAAGAGGTTCCCCGTAAGATCGCATACACGATACTCTCGCTCGGATGGAAGGGCTCCAACTGGGAATGGCTCCATTATTCCAGGGCCTATCTCTATTTCGCCGCGTTCGCCACACCGCTTGTCCTGTCGGTGCACAGCGTCGTATCATGGGACTTCGCCATGGCGAACCTGCCCGGGTGGCACACTACGATTTTCGCCCCCTATTTCGTGGCAGGGGCTATATTCTCGGGGCTCGGCATGGTGATAACGCTCACCATTCCGATAAGAAAAATCTTCGCGCTCGAGGATTACATAACACTCGACAATTACGACGGCATGGCGAAGATGATAATACTCACTTCGCTGATCGTGGGGTATGCGTACGGCTGCGAGTTCTTCATGGCCTGGTACAGCGGAAGCCCTGCCGAATGGGGGCAGTTCTATTACAGGGTCACGGGAGAGTACGCGCTTTTTTACTGGATAATGGTCGTGTGCAACGTACTGATACCGATCCCGCTCTGGTTCAAGAGCGTCAGGAGGAATATCAAGGCTCTATTCATAATATCGATCTTCATAAA
Organism: Candidatus Dadabacteria bacterium; assembly: GCA_020027805.1. GTDB lineage: Bacteria > Desulfobacterota_D > UBA1144 > Nemesobacterales > UBA2774 > 2-12-FULL-53-21. The sequence goes on along the minus strand of JAHKKQ010000027.1, from coordinate 15,344 downwards.
CATAGGCATGTGGTTTGAGAGGTTTAATATCATCGTGATCTCGCTTTCCCAGGGGTTCGAGCCGGGTGCGTGGGGAATATATAAAGTATCCTGGGTCGAAATGGGTATTACTATGGGCAGCTTCGCCTGGTTCTTCATGTTCTTCCTTATCTTTATAAAAACGCTGCCTGCTATTTCTATTTCCGAGTTGAAGGAAATTTTGCCTGTGCCGAGAAAGGAGGCAAAACACCATGGATAACCAGGGAGTTCTGGGGATATTCTCTTACGTCGATCTCACCGTTAAAGCCGTCAGGAAGCTTAAGGACGAGGGGTTTAAAAACCTTCGTGTTTTTTCTCCCGTGCCTAACCACGAAATAGAAGACGCGATGGGAGAGCCTGAAAGCATCGTAAGGTTCTTTACTCTTTTCGGCGCCATGCTGGGCGCCGCATGCGGGGTGGGTTTCACGGTGTTGACATCGAGCGACTGGCCGATTCAGGTGAGCGCGAAGCCCGTAGTATCGATACCCCCTTTCATCGTCATCATATTCGAGCTCACGATTCTGATGGGCTCGCTATCGACGCTGCTGGGCCTCCTCATAAATTCACGTCTCAGGCGGAACGCCCCGAGGAGCATGTATGATCCGAGGTTCACGGACGATAAATTCGGCATAATGGTTAAATGCGGCAAGGATAACGTGAAGAAGGTCGAAGAGATACTAAATTCCCAGGGGGCCGAAGAAATAAAATTCGACGGCGTTTAGTCGGACAGGCTGTCTCAGGAGGTACTACGGGGTTGTCAGTGAAGAATATGAAATATTATGCGATGTTAATAATAGTATCGGGCTTCATAGGGGCTTCCGGGGCGCATGCCTTTCCCTGGAATTTCGATATGTGGCTCCAGCCCTCGATACAGCCTTATGAAGAGCCTGTAGCTTACCCCGAGCTCTCGGTTTCGACGACGGGTCTCCGGATTGAGCCCCTTCCTAGAGAGCACTACGAGGGCATGACTGCGAATCCCGCGCCGGCCACGGCGGAATCACTCAAGAACGGGGAGCATCTCTTTAATACGTACTGTTTCGTCTGCCATGGGAAAGAAGGTAAAGGGGACGGACCCGTAATAAAGAGGGGGTTCTATCCGATGAACCTTACTACTCCGGCTGTCGTCGCCCGGACTAACGGCTACATATACGCCTACATCAGGTACGGCGGGAAGGTCATGATGCCGAGCTACCGGGAGAGCATCACCTCCGAGGGCGCATGGGACGTCGTTAATTATGTAAGGAAACTCCAGGGAAATCCGAATACCGCGCCGGCAAAACCCCGGGACGGGAATACAGTAGAGGAGACCGCTCAGTAATATGGATCAGCATATAAGAGATGAAATACTTGCTAAAAGATCGAGCATACCGACCCTGGGCATATACATATTTCTAATCATTGCCGTGATCGGTTTCGGGACGTTCGTATCTCGGATCCTAGGGTCCGATCCCAGGGGTGCGTGGGAGATATTCCTGATCAATTTCCTTTTCTGGACCGGTATAGCCCAGGCGGGAATCGTGTTTTCGTGCATACTCCGTATCACGAACGCGAGGTGGGCGAGGCCGCTTCTCCGCGTGAGCGAGGGTTTAGGCTCGTTTCTGCCGATATCCCTGATTCTGCTCCTCGTGGTCTTCGCGGGGAGGGATTATCTGCTCCCGTATGCCACGGAACACTATCACCATCCGAAGGACGTATGGCTCAATATGAAGTTCGTGTTCGGCCGCGACGTTATTGGGTTCATAGTGCTCCTTATCGTGAGCTCGTTTTATCTCTACTATTCCCTTAGACAGGATCTGGGCGGTGTGAGCCAGAAACTGAGCGGGGTTGCAGGCTGGATCTCCTCCGGATGGACCGGAGAGGATGAGAGGAAGAGGGTCTGGATCAAGATAGGCAAATTCGCCCCGGCCGTAATTATTTTATACGCCTTGGTATTCAGCTTTTTCGCCTGGGACCTCATGATGTCGCTCGACCCCCACTGGTTCAGCACCCTGTTCGGCCCGTTCTACTTCATGGGGAGCTTTGTCGCGGCAATCGGGACTACTATAATCTTTTCGATACTCATGAGGAGGAGGCTCGGCCTCGAGGACTATCTGAACGACAATCAATATCACGACATAGGTAAGCTCCTTCAGGGTTTTTCACTCTTCTGGGTCTACCTGTTTTTCTCGCAGTTCCTTCCTATATGGTATGCGAACATGCCTGAGGAAACCGCATTCGTAATCAAGAGGGTGCAGGAAGAGCCTTTCAGGTCGCTGGCATGGGCAGTGCTGACCTGCTGCTTTATATTCCCGTTTGTTTCCCTGCTCCCGAGGACGAACAAGGTGGTGAAGCCGATAGTCGTATTCATCGCGTCGGTATCCCTGACCGGGTTCTGGCTGGAAAAGTATGTGCTGATAATGCCTTCGCTATCCAATACCGTGGGTATAAGCTTTATACAGATACTCATAACGCTGGGTTTCCTGGGCGCATTCGTTATGACTTTCCTGATCTTTATGAGGGCGTTTCCATCAATACCTGTAGGTGACCCGTTCTTCGGCGGGAAATCCGGTTCGGGAGGACATTAATGGACGAAAGACGATTGGATATGATATGTCAGGTGGCCGTCGCTGCTCTGTGCCTCGGTGTCGCCGGCTTCTTATCGCTCATAGCGACCGTGGCCCTGTTCGGACCCCGGATTGCGCCCCTTATGAATAAGCTCCCCTGGTAACCGGGATAAGGCGCGGGCTCCCCTGTGTGCAAAGGGCTTTCAAATACCGGCGCGCGTAATCTGATTCCTCCCACCCCTTTCACAAATGAACCCATTTGACAGACCGCATTATACAGTGCAAAAATCATAGGTAGCAAATTCTAATAACGTCAGGAGGGCATCATGGCCAAGAAACCGTCGGCTTCGGCAAAAACAAATAACGGGGCTAAACCCGCGAAAAAGAAAACCGGCCTTAAATTGACCTACATTCTATACGAAAAGAAGGACAGGGTAGCGCGCGTGACGATTAACCGCCCGGAGGTGCGTAACGCCCTTAATTCGGAGGTACGTGAAGAGCTTGCGATAGCCATAGAGGACGCGTGGCTCGACGATGAGATAGGCGTCATCGTCCTTACGGGCGCGGGCGGCAAGGCGTTTTCAGCCGGAGGGGATCTCTCCTGGATAGTCGACCCCAAGAAAAAGGTCGACGCGAAGTACATGCTCGTTCATTACAGGCTTGCGACAGCAATGAGGTGCTGCGGGAAACCCATTATCGCGCGGGTCGACGGCTACTGCGTCGGCGGCGGGAACGAGCTCAACATGCTCTGCGACCTGACGGTAGCTTCCGATACGTCGATTTTCGCGCAGGCCGGCCCTCTCGTGGGGAGCGCGCCCATATGGTACGGCCTCCAGCAGCTCCAGCATTCGGTCGGGGATAAGAAGGCGAGGGAGATCGTTTACCTCTGCAACAGATACACGGCCCAGGAAGCGATGAACATGGGCTGGGTCAATAAAGTTGTGCCCCAGGACAAGCTCGACGAGGAAGTGGACGCATGGTGTCGTAGCCTGCTGGAGAAGAGCCGGCAGTCGCTCAGGATCGCGAAGCTGCAGATAAACTTCATATCCGACATGGCCCACCCGCAGATCACGCACGGGCTCGAGCTCGCGAGGTACTTCATGAAGGCGCCCGAGATGGTCGAAGGCGCTACGGCGTTCCTCGAAAAGAGGAAACCCGATTTCTGGGGAGTTGATTAAATACCGGGAAACCGGGGTGATATATGCCTAAAGAGGCGGAAATAAAGTTTCTGATAAAGCTCGACGATAAGGGCGCGCCCGAGGAGATTTACTGGAGCGCTAGCGATTCCAGCCTCGAGGGCTACGTGTCCTGTGATTCGCTCATGATATCGGTGTGGGACCGGTCCGAGAAGAATACGATGAGCGTCGACCTCTGGACGAACGAGATGCAGGTGGGCGAGATGAACGCGCACTATTATTTCACGCTGATGAAGATGGCCGATACGTACGGGAGGGCTACAAGCAACCAGGAGCTCTCGGACATGATAAGGAAATTCGCCGGCGAGTTCGCCAAAAAAGTCGAGGACTTTGCCGTGAAGCCCGGCTGATATTCGAGCTCACTTCTCAGAATGCGGATAAAACCTCTCGCGCGAAGAATTTGAGTGTGGCGTGATTCATAATGTCCGAGAAGAATACGGTATATTTCGTTATACCTTTCTTCTCGTTCTCCTCGATTTTCCTTATGCACTGCTCGGGCGTTCCGACTATGCCCAATTTTTCCACGTCCCCGAAAAACCCGTACCTCATCTGAGCCTTGGGGAGCTTTTCTGCGAGCTCCGCCTCGTCCTTAGCGAGGACGCATACCGTCTGCTGGGATATCTTGATATCGCCGGGGTGCCTTCCGACCGCCCTGCAGTGACCCCTGAGCGCTTCCATCTTGCTTTCGAAGGACAGGGAGTGGTTGGCCGGGCAGTTCCATTCATCTGCGAGCTCCGCCACGACTCTCAGGAGATATTTTTCGCCGGCTCCGCCTATGATGACCGGCGGGTGCGGTTTCTGAACGGGCTTCGGGTTGCAGTAAGCCTCATTTATACGGTAATACTCCCCGTCGAAGCTCGGCTTCTCCTCTGTCCAAAGAGCTCTTATGATTTGCACTGATTCGGCGAGCTGTTTTATTCTGGTCACGGCGTCCGGAAAATCGTATCCGTAGGCCCTGTATTCGGGCTCGGACCATCCGGCGCCTATTGCAAACTCGAGCCTGCCCCTGCTGATCACGTCGAGCGTGGACGCCATTTTTGCGAGCAGGGACGGCGGCCTGAACGAATTGCAGAGCACCATGGTACCGAGCCTCACGTTCGAAGTGACCGTGGAGAGGGCGGACATGAGCGTCCACGATTCGAAGATGTCGAGGTCTAGCCCCCCCATGCCGAGTATGTGATCGTAGAACCAGACGGAGTGGTAGCCGAGCTCGTCGCAGAGCTCAGCCGTTTTCCGAATGTCCCCGAATTCGATCTTCTGCTGGCGCAGCATTACGCCGAACTCTATTCTGGGCATGGTTATTCCTCCGTGGGTTCTCTAGCCAGAAGAATCACTTTAACAGAGTGCCGCCGGGGATTCAAATATTTCTTAGGGCGCAAATCCCGGGTTTGACACCGTGTGTTAAATGCTATAATTTTAGTTGCCGAAAAACAGGAGGGCGAAGGAATATGAAAAAAGGATTCTTAAATTTATTTTCAGCCGGGAAATCCGTCCAGTGCCGTCAGGCGACGGTCGTTTTATTCGCAATACTGCTATTACCGGCCGTGTTTGTGAGCGCGGGGTGCAAGCAGGAGGGTTCGAAGCAGGGAGAGACTGAAACCAAAAAAAGCGAAACAGAAGGAGGCAATCCGGTGGTTATAATGTCGACATCGAAAGGGGATATCAAGATCGAGCTCTTCAAGGACAAGGCTCCGATATCTGTCGAGAATTTTCTCTCATACGTCAATGACGGTTTCTACAATGGGACCATATTTCATCGTGTAATACCGAACTTCATGGTTCAGGGCGGCGGGTTTTCACCCGACTTCAATCAGAAGGCCGTGAAACCCCCGATCAAGAACGAGGCCAAGAACGGGCTCAAGAACGAAAGGGGCACGCTGGCGATGGCGAGGACTCAGGTCGTGGACAGCGCCACGTCGCAGTTCTTCATCAACCTGGCCGACAACAGCTTCCTCGACAACGGTGTGAGAGATTACGGGTACGCCGTGTTCGCCAAGGTAATCGACGGCATGGACGTAGTCGACAAGATCGCCGCTGTCGAGACGGGCAACAACGGCATGTACGGGGACGTCCCCAAGGAAGAGATAGTCATTAATTCCGTCAAAGTCGTCGAACAATAGTGCGGAACAATAGTAGAGACGGATTATCGCGGAATTCCTTTTAGTCTATTACGAGCACTCCCCTGAAGCTCCTTCTGTGGATAGGGCAGGGGCCGTGCTTCCTGATCGCTTCCAGGTGCTCTTTCGTGGGATAGCCCTTATGCGACCTGAAATTATATTCGGGGTAGAGCTCGTGGTATTCGTCCATAATCTCGTCCCTTCTGACTTTGGCCACTATCGAAGCCGCGGCGATTGAGCAGCACCTGGAGTCACCCTTGATGACCGTTTCCTGAGGGATGAGGAGCGATGTCCTCTGGTTGCCGTCGATCAGGAGGAAGTCGGGCTTCCTCCCGAGATTATTGACCGCGATCTCCATTGCCCGGAGAGAAGCCCTGAGTATATTGATGCTGTCGATCGCTTCATGGTCCACTATGCCGACCGCAAGGTCTACGGCGTAGGTTATTATCAGTTCGAGAATCTTCACCCTTTGCAGGTGCGTTAATTTCTTCGAATCGTCGAGTCCGACGATCGTAAACGATTCGGGAAGGATTACGGCTGCAGCTACGACGGGTCCGGCGAGAGGTCCTCTCCCGGCCTCATCGACGCCGGCGGGCGTTTTGCCGTTGGCCCAAATTCGTTTTTCCATTTCGTGATCCGGGGGACTCATCTCCTCCTTCGTCCGACCCCAAGCCCCCATTGTCTAAGTTATGGCAGCAATGCCTGATAATATCACTATCAACGAAACGATTGTTTCAATTAATGATCCCGTAATCCGTGAGCGCTTTCTTAAGCTCGAGGTAATTATTTTCCGACATCTGGCAGAGCGGGTACCTGTATTCGTAGGCGATTCTATCCATCATGCTGAGAGCGGCTTTGACCGGGATGGGGTTCGTTTCGATAAAGAGCGCGTCGTTGAGCGGGAGGAGCCTGTAGTGCAGGTCTCTCGCCTTGTCGATCTCTCCCTTGATATAGAATTCGTAGAGGTCGGCCACATCCCTCGGGGCGACGTTCGCGGTCACGGTTATGAACCCCCTCGCTCCTATCGCGAGGAGCGGGAAATTGAGCGCGTCCTCTCCCGAATAGAGCAGAAAGTCCCTTCCGCACAGATAAAGTATCTTGCTCGCCTGTATCAGCGAACCCGAAGCTTCCTTCACCCCGATTATGTTCTTACAGTCTTTTGCCAGTCTCAATATAGTTTCGGGGTTCAAATTGACGCCGGACCGCCCCGGGATGTTGTAGAGTATGAGGGGAATGCGGACTTGTGAGGCTATCTGCTTGAAGTGGAGGTAAAGCCCTTCCTGCGTCGGCTTGTTGTAGTAAGGAACCACGAGCAGGGCCGCGTCTACCCCTATCTGCTCCGCGAACCTCGTGAGCCTGATCGCTTCCTTCGTGCTGTTCGAGCCGGTCCCGGCGACTACGGGGACGCGTTTCCCGACCGCCTTGACGGTGAGCTCGATGACATATTCGTGCTCTTCGTGCGAAAGGGTCGGGGATTCACCCGTCGTGCCGCAGGGGACGATCCCGTGTGTGCCGTTTTCGATTTGAAATTCGATGAGCTTCTTGAGCGCGTCTTCGTCGATCTTGCCGTTTTTAAATGGCGTAACAATGGCGACTAGTGAGCCGTGAATCATTAAAAAGCCTCCTTCTGCTGGCTGCATTTCATTATATTGAAGCTGCGGTGTAAATCAAGGAATCGACCTCTTGGATTGATAAGTGCATTGGGAACCGGGCTTTGTCCGGTATTCGGCTTTTGTTAAGTATAGCTTAGCTTCGCTCCGCATTCCGAACAATAATGGCTTCTCCTGAGGATGCTGCCTCCGCATGCCCCGCAGAAAACAAATTCTCCTTCCGGTGAATTTTGAAGCAGGACTCTCGCATTCCCGATTGCCTCGTTAATTATTTCTTCGAGACCCGCGCAGTGGTGTGAGGCCTGTTTCGGGAATTCTATAATGTCTTCATGACCTGGGGAGGCAATCGTCATTCTTGGCTTTGTATGATCGAGCTCATAAAATATCTGCGAAATACCGGACAACGGTATGTCCCTGAACCTCTTGAACCCCGACGAGTTCCTCGCGATTATTATCCTGTAGTCCGTCAGAATGAACCATGTATGAAAGTACGTGTTGCTGTCGATGAATCTGGGGGCTTTATATACTGCCCTCCAGTTGAGGAGAGTAACGAGGATGCTCTCTTCTTCCTTTATGTATTTCTCGACGCCTTTTTTTATCCCGTGAGGGAGCTCGGAGCATTTCTTCGCATCGAGCATCCCCATGATGCTTTTCACCGCGCTCATGATCGCCATCACATGTAGTCCCTGATAAGAAGCTCCGCAATCTGTATCGCGTTTAACGCGGCCCCCTTTCTGAGCTGGTCTCCAACGACCCAGAAACTGAGCCCCGCCGGTACAGTATAATCCTCCCTTATCCTCCCTACAAGGCATTCGTCCCTGCCTGCCGCATCGATCGGCATCGGATATTTGAGGTTCTGCGGCTCGTCGACAACCTTGACCCCGGGGAATTTGCCGAGGGCCTCCCTCGCTTCCCTGATCGTTATCCTCTTCTCCGTCTCGATATTGACGGAGACCGAATGCGCCCTGAATACGGGTACCCTTACGGTCGTGGCGGTTACCGCTATGGTGTCGTCCTCGAGTATCTTCCGGGTCTCGTTATGGAGCTTCATCTCCTCCTTCGTATATCCGTTCTCGAGGAAGCTGTCGATGTGGGGGAGGAGGTTGAATGCGATCTGGTGGGGGAACGTCCGGGCTATTATCTCTTGAGAATTGGCCCAGGCGAGCGTTTGGCTGCGAAGCTCTTCTATGGCCTGGGCCCCGGCGCCCGAGACCGCCTGGTAACTCGATGCCACGACTCTCTTGATCCTGCCCAGGTCGTGCAGGGGCTTGAGCGCCATGATCGTTACCGCGGTCGTACAGTTGGGGTTGGCTATGATCCCCCTCTTCTTATATCCCGCGACCGCGTGCGGATTGATTTCCGGCACCACGAGCGGTATGTCTTCTTCCATCCGGAACGCGGAGCTGTTATCGACGACGATTGCCCCCGCGTCCACAGCGGCAGGGGCGAATTCCTTACTCCTCGACCCCCCTGCGGAAAAGAGCGCTATATCAATGCCGCCGAACGAGTTCTCGTCCAGTTTCTTTATTTTTATGCCGCTGCCGTTATATTCGATTTCCTTCCCCTCCGACCTCTCGGACGCCAGGAGCCTGAGCTCTCTGACGGGGAAATTCCTCTCCCTGAGTATGCTCATCATCTCCTGTCCCACTGCCCCCGTCGCTCCGACTATTGCGACGTTATAACCGTCACGCTTCATTTCTTCCTCCGGATTTTATCGCGCAGTCCCGGTGCGGGCTGCCGGCAATATTTCTTTTCGATCTCGCTGACTTTATCGATGTTCATTTTCTCATTTTCCTCCGGGCCCGAGGTGAGCCAGGCGTCCAGTATCTCCCTTGCCACGACCGGGGAAGTAGCCCTCAGGCTCATGGCGAGCACGTTGGCGTCGTTCCATTTCCTCGCCCCTTCCGCGGTCTTGGCGTCCGTGCAGAGGGCGGCCCTTATGCCGGGCACTTTGTTCGCTGCGATACTGACTCCGGTCCCGGTCCAGCAGAAGAGTATACCCTGATCGCATGCCCCTTCCCTCACCCTTTCCGAAACCCTTTGGGCTACATCCGTCCACTCGAGCTTCTCCCCCTTGAGGGGGCCGTGGAGCTCGACTTCGACACCCTTTTTCCCGAGCTCCTCTACTACAAAGTCAGTCAGATATGTCTTCTCGTCGCTGCCGACCGCTATCTTCATACGATTTACCCTATGCCCCTCTTTCTCAAGTATTTTAAATGTGTTGCATCAAGTCTTCAAGCTCGGGAGGGATAACGATGAAACCGCCTGGTACAAGACCGGGTCCTGTGAGCGTCAGCTCCGGAACTTAATTATCTTGACCTTTTCCATGGTAACGATCCCGTTCTCGATACTCCCTTCGAGATAGGGGAGCAGCATTTTTATTTTCTCTTCGTCGTCTACTATTTCTATTATTATAGGCAGGTCCTCTGACAGCCTGAGTATTTTCGCCGTGTGTATCTTGCTGTTAGCCCCGTATCCCATGATGCCCCTTAAGACCGTCGCCCCCGCAATATGGAGCTCCCTCGCTTTGTATACTATATATTCGTAGAGCGCCTTGCCGTCGTATCTGTCGCTCTCGCCGATGAATATCCTGAGCAGCAGCTCTTCCTTGAAAATGTTCATCCCTGCCTCCTATCTCCCGATGCTGAACAGCAATCTCGCCGTGATAAAGCCCAGAAACACCATTCCGAGACCAAGAACATTGCTCCCGAGAAAGTTCAAGAGCATGTATGTGATCTCTTTTTCTCTCAATAGATTGAAGGTCTCGAGCCCGTACGTGGAGAAGGTCGTATACGCCCCCAGTATTCCAACGAACATGAACGACCTCATATGAGGCGAGAATGAAAGGTTCTCGAACATCTGCCATAGGAATCCGATGACCAGACAGCCGGAGAGATTGACGACGAGCGTCCCCCAGGGGAAAACGCCGTTCGCGTAGCTATGGACGAAGCCCGATACCCCATACCTGAGCAGGGCGCCCGCTGCGCCCCCTATCGCGATGAATAACAGATTGGTCATTGCCGCCCCCGGATTGGATGATTTGAGAATCGGATATACTAACATGATAACATATACGGCATTATTTGTACCTTTATGGAATTTACGCATTAATTAAAGTAATTTTATTTCCTTGGAGGGGTCAGAAGGTCTGAAAATGTCCTGGAACCCGGAGTTATATCATAAATTTCAGTCCGAGAGGTTCGCGCCTTTCGAAGACCTAATCGGTCTGATTGTGGTCGGGGAAGGGCTCTCGGCGATAGACCTCGGGTGCGGTACGGGCGAGCTGACGTCCATGCTTGCGGACCGTCTGCCCGGCAGTGACGTGCTCGGAATCGATTCCTCTCCCGAGATGCTCGAGCAGGCCAAGTCGAAAGAGAGAGAAGGACTAAGGTTTGAGCTGAGATCGATAGACGACGTCGCCGGGGAGTGGGACCTGGTTTTCTCAAACGCCGCCATACAGTGGGTCGAGGACCACGCCGGGCTGATTCCGTCGCTTTTCGCATTGGTGAGTCCCGGGGGACAGATCGCGGTTCAGCTCCCTTCGAACCACAACCACGAAACGCAGACGCTGGTGCACGAAGTCGCGAAGGAACCCCCTTTCGCAGATGCGCTCAAGGGGTGGACGAGAAAATCCCCCGTATTGTCGATAAACGATTACGCGGAGCTCCTTTATCGGTCCGGGGGAATGAACATTAATGTTTTTGAGAAGGTATTCCCGCACGTGTTGAGGGATACCGATGCCGTTATCGACTGGCTTTCGGGTACTATGCTGCGGCCTTATTTCGATCGTCTGCCCGAGGAGATGCACGGCCGGTTCAAGGATAGATACAGGAAGAGACTCGGGGAAATCTATCCGTCTGACCCCGTATTCTATCCGTTCAGGCGCATTTTCTTTTCGGCGATGAAAACGAATTTGCACGGCTAGGAAGATAAGCAGCGCGCTACAGGAATAAGGAGGCACAAATGCCTGAAAAGAGATTCTCGAAAAGAGAGGCTGTCGAGTTCGGATGGCGGACGATGAGGGCCAACCTGTCCATTTTTATTATATTCCTCGTCGTTTCGATGCTCGCGGGTCTTTTCTTCAGCGGGTTTGCGGGACTGTTTGAAAAACGCCTGCCCGTGCTGTCCCTCATTTTCAACCTCGGGTACATCCTTCTGACGATTGCGATAAACATCATCGGAATCAAAATCGCGCTGAAGTTCTGTGATAATGACCAGAGGGCTATCGCGGAGGTAATTTCATTTACCCCTTCCCGGTTCTTAAAATTCGCTGCCGGATATATACTCTACAGTCTCCTCGTCACGGCGGGCTTGATATTGCTCATAGTCCCGGGCCTGGTCTTTATGGTCAAGTACCAATACGCTATATATTTCATTGCCGACAAGGATACGGACATAGGCGAAGCATTTTAAAGGAGCTCCGCTATAACCAGAGGGATCAAGTGGGAGCTCTTCGTGTTCCTGATATTATTATCGTTGATCAACATGGCCGGAGTCATATGTTTCTTCGTGGGTTTAATTGTCACGATACCCGTAACTATGGCCGCAATGGCGTACGTTTATAGAAAGCTGTCGGGCTCCCCTTCGGAGGAAACACTAAATCCGTTTCAGGCGCCTCAACGAGCGGTCTGAGTCTAATATATAGAGAGGTCGGTCCGGGAATTGAGCAAGGTCTACAAGCACACGCAAATCGGGTACCTGATGATTTTTATAATAGGGACCGGGCTCTACTTATTGCTGAACTTCTTCTTCTTTCACGGGTTCAATATACTCTTTATCGCCGTCTTTGCGATGCTCGCTGTCTGCCTGGTCTTATTTGCCGTGTTGTCGGTTAATGTCGACAGCCGGGAGGTGTCTCTGCGTTTCGGTATCGGGGTAATACGCAAGAAATTCCCCGTAGCCGGTATAGAGACGGCGGGGGTCGTCAGGAACCCCTGGTATTACGGATGGGGTATAAGGAAGACGCCTGACGGCTGGCTCTATAACGTATCCGGCCTGCTGGCGGTGGAGCTCCGGATGAAAAGCGGGGAAAAATACCGTATCGGGACCGACGATCCGTCAGGGCTCCTGAACGCGATCGAGGCGGTTATCACGGAAATCAAGGACGAACAGTAGTCTTCTTATGGACGGTCAATTCAAACTCAGGGTGGAAACGAATCTCGAGCTCGAGTTACTTGAGGACGCGCACGCTCTAGAACTATTCGCCCTGACTGACAGGAACAGGGGGTATCTGCGTAAATGGCTCCCCTGGCTCGACAGCAACAAATACCTCCAGAACACAGTTGATTTCATTATATACAGCAGAAAACAATATGTAGAGAATAACAGCTTGCAGCTATGTATCAGGTACAACGGGGAATTAGCCGGGGTGATAGGCTTTCACAAGGTCGATTGGCTGAATCATTCGACCAGCATCGGATACTGGCTCGCTGAAGATTTTCAGGGCAAAGGGATTATGACCGCATCGTGCCGGTGTCTTCTGGACTACGCTTTCGGCAACCTCGGCATGAACCGTGTCGAGGTCAGATGTGCGACTGAGAACATGCGGAGCAGGGCAATTCCCGAGAGGCTGGGGTTTACGGAAGAGGGGATGATCCGGCAGGCCGAGTGGCTCTATGACCATTATGTGGATCACGTCGTTTACAGCCTGCTGAGAGCAGAATGGAAGAGCGGGCATTGAATTATTATCATGACGTATCGTGCCTGAATCACATGATATGAAAAACCCTCCCAAATCCTGTATAGGAAGTGGGAGGGTTTAAGAGAAGCAAAAGGCAAGATGTAGTTAAGCTAGGAAAAAAGCACTATTATCAATACCGCGAATATCGTTGAATATAGCGCCAGATCCGCGAACCCGTATGTTTTATTCATTCACTCATCCTTAATAAAAATCATAGACTATAAATACATAGTACATCAAGGTTTAATTTCTGATTATTTAAAAGATTGATAACTGGTAATGCTATCAGACTTTAGTCTTAATCCTTAAGTTAGTATTGGCCGGACGATTGTCCGGGGCCGGCTTCGCAAATGCCCCGTGTATCAACGCTATGGCGCATGATCCGGGCGGGGGTGTCCGGCCGAATCAGGGCTTTTTCGAGATGATAAGGTGATTGGCCGCCTTTCCCTCGTCGATCAGCCGGAGGTAAGTGTCGAAATACTCGATGTGATAGTCTGTATTTTCCCTGCCCTGCTCTTTTATTATTTCTTTATAGTGTTTCTTATAAGCGTCGCCCCATTTCTTGTTCTGAACCCTGAAGTCTGACACATACTCGGTAATCTCCTCGATCTGAAAGCCCGCTTCTTTGAGCTTGCCGCGGTAATTGGCGAGCGAGTCGTAGTATTGGGGGATGAGGTATCCGCGTGCCATTTTTCTTATTACTTCGGGGTCGTCGGGCATGTCGAATGTCCCGCTCAGGAACGCCCATATTCCGTCCTTCTTCAATACCCTGAGCACTTCCCTGAAAAGCCCCACCTTGTCCCTGAACACGTTCATTACGTTCAGGCTTATCGCGATGTCGAACGTGTTATCGCCGAAGGGGGTCTTCATAGCATCCCCGAGACGGAATTCCGCTTTTCCCTCGAGTCCCGATTTCCTAGCCAGATTCATGGACATATCCACTCCCACATTTGAAATATCGACACCCGCTATCCTGCACCCGGTCCTGCTCGATATGTACAGGGCCGGGCCGCCGACGCCGCTCCCTACGTCGAGCACATGGCTCTCCCCGCCTATACGGAGTCTTCTTATGAGGTCGTCGAGGTAACTTGGTGTAATGAACGACTGCTGCCCTATGTCGTTTTCCTTACCCCAGATCGAATCCCTGATGAGCCTGTTGGCCGGGCTGTCTATCTGGTGGAGTATCGAATAATCGACCCCGATTTTTTTCTCATTCATATTTTTATCCTCCGCGGATTTGTTTCGGGAGCCGTCATTACGGGGAGTTCCGCTAATGGAATATTATCCGACGCTGATTACGGTTATAAAGGACTAATTTTAGTAATAGATCATTTTGCGCTCATGCCTCCGTCGACAGAGAGCATCGTCCCCGTGATGAATTTGATCTTATCGTCGCAGAGAAATAAGACCGCATGTGCTATCTCTTCGGGTTGAGCCAGACGTCCGATAGGGTGTACCGAAATATAGCGCTTTTCGCCGAGATTCCTGTCCCCCCACTCCTCGAACAGCTCGTCCATCATGGGGGTGTATATCGTCCCGGGGCAGACGGCGTTTACCCGGATCCCCTTATCCGCGTACTCGAGCGCCATGCTCCTCGTGAGCTGGTTCACTGCGCCCTTTGAGGCGCTGTATGCGGCGAAGCCCGCCGGGGAGGCCTTGAGACCCAGTATCGACGAGTTATTCACGATCGAGCCGTCCCCTTGCCTGATCATGTGAGGGACCGTGTGCTTGGACATAAGATAAACGCCCTTAACGTTCACATCGAAAGTCTCGTCCCACACATCGGTATCCGTCTCGTGTGTGTTGGATTTGTAGCAAACCCCGGCGTTATTGAAAAGAATGTCTAGGCGTCCGTATTTACTGAGGGTATGTTCTACAGTCTTTATACAGTCTGATTCGCTCGAGACGTCGCTCACCCGGTAGCTTATCTCAGCTCCGGCATCGCTTATCTCGCCGGCCGTTTCTAATAGTGTTTCTTCCGTTCTGCCCGTAATGACTACGTTAGCCCCCTCCCGGGCGAAAAGGAGGGCTGTCGCCTTCCCGATCCCCGTACCGCCCCCCGTGATTATGGCCGTCTTGCCTTTCAGTTTTTCCATAAGAGGTTCATCTAAGTATGTAATATGATAAGTATCTCCTAGTCAAGTGTTTTATCAATATAGTGGGCATTCACCTTGTTCTCC
>JAHKKQ010000141.1 GCA_020027805.1 Candidatus Dadabacteria bacterium | reverse complement strand
GAGCATTAAGAATACGGAATATATATAACGGTCGTTTCTCAATTCTAGCTTTCTATCTTCGGATTTTTAGACAGCTGATTTATCTTTCGTCTGAGGCTCTCCCTGAGCTCTATGTCTTCGGGGTTGTCGGACGGGGCGTCGATCAGCATTTTGAGACCCTTGTTGTAGTACTCGAGCGCCGCCGCGGTGTCGCCCATGTCCCTGTATACGTCCCCCAGGTGGTCGAGAATGGCGGGGTCGTCCGATTGGAGCGAGGCCGCTTCCTTCAGGAACTTTAGCGCTTCCCGGTAATTCCCCCTCTTGTAGTAGACCCAGCCCAGGCTGTCGAGTATATAACCTTTATTGGGCGAAATGACGAGGGCTTGTCTTATGAGGGACTCCGCCTGGTCGAGGTTGACCCCCTGTTCGGCGTACGAGTAACCGACGAAGTTGAGGGCGTCCGCGTGCCTGGGGTTAAGCTCTATGAGCTTCATCATCGTATTGATAGAATCCTGCTCGCGGTCGATGAGGTAGTACGTGACGCCGAGCGAGTAGTATATGGTCTCGCTCCCCGGGTTCGATTCGAGGAATTTCTTATACAGGCTTACCGCGTCGTCGTTCCTGTCCGACTTCCTGTAGACGCTGCCCAGGTAATTTACGATCACTTCGTTATTAGGCTCGCGGCTGTAAACCTCCTCCATGAGCGCCATTGACTGAGGCAGGTTGTTCCGCTTCTCGAATATGTAGGCTTTCTGGACGAGGCTCTCGTCGTAAAATTCCGAATACTGCGGTATGGAATCGAGCGTGCTCACAGCCTCATCGTACCGGCCTGACTCGATGTAGCAGAGGGCGAGGTAGTATTTCGCCCGGTCGTCGCCGGGGTTGCCCATGAGGATGAGCCTGAACTCCTCGACCGCTTTATCGTAATCGCCGCTCTCGATGTAGAGGAGGCCGAGCCGGAGCTTCAAGTCGGGGTTCTGGAAGTCCATGCCTTCGGCTTTCTCGAACTGCACCTTCGCGTCCTCCATACGGTTGACCCTGAAAAGAAAATTGCCGTAGCGAACGTATGACTCCAGGCTGTGCGGATAGAGCACGATCACGTCCTGGTATATCCGCTCGGATTCCTTCGTCTTCCCCTGCTGCTCGTATATGAGTGCGAGCTCGAGCAAGGCGGAGGCGAAGCTGGGGTTCAGATCGAGGGCCTTCTTGTAATTCTCTTCCGCGCGGGCGTAGTCCCCTTTCTCGAAGTAGAGCTTGCCGAGAAAGTAGTAACCCTTTTCGTTGTCTGGGTAGAGCTCCGTTATCCTCCTGAACCTGACTTCCGCGCTGTCGTAATTCCCCGATTCGGTGTCCATGATGCCTAAGAAGAGGAGCGACTCCGCGTCGTCGGGGTCGAGATCGACGGCCTTCCGCAGGATTTGAACCGACTTCTCCCTGTCGCCGGGCTCCTGCGAGGATGCGTATATCTTTCCGAGCAGGGTGAAGGAGGGGGCGAATTCCGGGTCTGTCTCGATCGATTCCTCGAGCTTCGCGAGGGCGTCCTGCATCCTGCCTGTGGACATATACATGAGAGCGAGGTTGTATTTCAGGTAGGCCGACGAGGGGTCGTGCTGCTCGGCGAGCGTGAGCTCGGCGAGCGATTCGGGGATCCTGTTGTCGAGGTAGAGCATCCGTGAAGCCGCGAAGTGATAGTAGGCCTCGTTTTTTGGAGCCGCCGGTGAAATGAAAGGCTCGTCGGCCTGAGCGCGGTCGCTTTTTACCCCCGCCGCGTGTACGCAGGAAAAGAGCGCCGGAAGTAATAAAAGGACCGCGAGCGAAGCGGAGTATATGAACTTATTTCCTGATTTCATTTCAAGAGGCTTCCAGAATTTTGAGATTTAGTTTACCCGCTGCGTTCATAATGACGGAGCTCTTGTTCAAGTCCCCTTCGACGAGCTTTAAATGCGTCGCGTCGGCCGGGACCTGACCGAATGTGGGGTCGACCGCAACCCACTGTCCGACGTACACCTCGTTCCACGCGTGATAATAGAATCTTCCGTCGAGATATATTGTACCTGACACCGTTTTTGTCGGGATTCCCGCGGCCCTGGCCAGCGCCGCGAAGAGGGCCGAGTGCTCGTTGCAGTCCCCCGAGCCCGTCTTCAGCACGTCCCTGGCGCTGGGAATGCCGGCAGTGCCGGTCTTTTTGAGATAATTGAAAACCCATGCGTTCAGCTTTCTCGCCGCTTCGAGCGAATCCTCCTCCCCTCCGAGTATTTCCCTCGATTTGGATATTATCTCCGGGTCGCCGCTCTGTATCAGGGTCTCGGGGGCGAGATACGGGGCAAATTCCGGTTCTTTATTAGGCAGCATATAAGTCTTCACGGACGACGTATCCCCCGCTCTTATCGAAACGTATTTCCCGTCGAAGGACTGCCTGTAGGCGTCTGACAAATCGAACCCGTCTTCCGGGCTGATGCCTTCTATCTCGGCCTTCATGTACGCGAGGCCCCTCGGGTCTTTAATCGTGATGTTGGAAGGTATGGACGTCGCCCCTTCTATATCGAGCGCGGAAAGCCCCTGCCCGGACACCCGGCCCCCTTCGTCCCTGAGCGCGGTCATGCCGGGCGGGATCGACTGCTTGATAAGCTCGCCTCCGCCGGTGATCCAGGAGGTCACCCTCGCGCCCGAGAGGACGGACTCCACCCTCCATGCGTCGATGACTCCCAGGGAAGGCGCTTCCACGCTCTCCCTCCCGGTGATCTTATGCCGGGTCTCGAAGCCCCCGGGGGACGACGCGGCTATCACCGTCACGGGGTCGAGCACGGGGATTATAAATTCCTTCCCCGCGGCAGGGTGATCCGCCATGAGCATCGACGGGAGCATCGATGCCGGTATGAGGCCGGGCGGCACATCGATAACGATCTCCGACTCCCCCGATATGGTATTCATCTTCACCCGCATGGTGTCCCCTTCCCTCGCGCCACTGGCCGTCACCTTCCCTGACGGGGATTCGAACCTGAAGTCGAAGGAGATGAGCTTCCCCCCTTTGAGCCTGTACCGGGCCTCGGTCTCGACGTCCTCCGTATTGTCGAGGAGCCTGACCTTGATCCTCGCCTTTTCCACGGCCTCGGTTATGCCGCCTTCGGTTTTGACGGAGTCATACGAGTAGCCTATCTTCATGCCCCCTGAATATATGTACAGAAGGTTTTCGGTGAAAGAACCGGCATATACGTAGGACGCTGAAAGGAGTATGAGCAGGATTACGGCACTCGTAATGAAAGCGCCTCTTCGGTATGTCATGGTACGGGAATAATCTACACACGTTTACCCCCGGTCTCAACTTTATTATTGTGATCGGAACAGCGGAGAATCCGGGGCTGTCATTGCTCTCGTAGCGCTGCAATCTCGATGTTTTCTTTTAATTCCTTCCCCCTTGAGGGACGATTGCAAGCAAGCGCGCAATCGGTCGCCCAAGAACAGGGGCAATAAAGCATATCGGCTACAGGCTAAACATTGCATAAGTCAAAACAGGGTAGGATGGGGGTGATAGACCACACTCTTAACTTTCCCCGAATCATTTACGACAATGCGACAACTGCGCAGGGTATATACCCCGGAGAGCTGTCGCAATGTCGTAAAGCAGGAATCTCCCCTCCCCCCTCATCCGACAATCCGACACATCCGCGGACCCTATACCCCTGCGGGTCTGTCGGATGTCGGAAAGTCCGGTGTTGTCATTGCAACGATTGCGAGCTAGCGAGTAATCGGTCGACCTTGGCTTACGGCAAAACGCTCCTGTCTTAACGCTCCAGGGTCAGAGAATCCGAATTGCGAAGGCGCGGCAATCTTGCCTTTTCTTCTATTTCCCTCTCCCTCTATTGGAGGGGAAACTGCTTCGAGGGAGCAACGGATTCGAGCGAGTGAGAATTCGGTCTCTTCCAATTGAATACTCACAAGTTTAGGTTCTCTTGGAATGCTCAACTAAAGCCAAATTAAGTAGGTCACACTTACAACAATGGCAGAAAGGATGCTTGTCTCCGGCTCAACACTGCCTGAGCCAAAATAGGAAGGGTGAGGGTGTACATTCTAAAGAATCCGCCAATCCGCCAACCTTCCCGCCCTATACCCCCGCGGAGGTTGGCGGATGGCGGAAAGTCATTCGGACAATAGGATTTGCAAATTATTCAGCTTCGACATATAAAATCCCAGTTGTAGGCGTTGGTAAATTGTCCGCATAGCAGGTGTAAGTCAATTCGTCGGATTTTCCCTTTTCGAGAAACGATGAAATTACTATATCATTGTTCGTAACATGAATTTGAAATTTATGACTCAGTTTTTCTATTTCAATCCTAATACGATCATTTTGTATAAATATTTTTGGTTCAACCTTTTGATCCTCAAAAGCGTCAAAACCACCGAGAAGAATACGACTAAAGCTTTCCAGGAAGAGTATTACAAGAACCATGAATCGCATAAAAACGCAGCCTGACAACAGGGCAGCAGTACAATTTTTCTCTTCGCATTGACTAACCGGCTGTAAATATAGTATTATTGTCATGCTTAAAGGAGGAAATCTCATGACAAAATCTATTATCACAGTGTGTTTATTTGTTTTATGTTTGTCCAGCACGTCTTACGCTCTTGATTTCATTAAATTCGGGACCGGTCATGATAATGGTTTCTGGGGTACACCGGATTCTGCCTTCGGTACCTTCCCAAGCACGGTTCAATATCTAGCGGATAGAGGCAAGAACCAGATAACATCCATCGACCTTACAGATCAAAACGTGCAGGATGCGTTTAATGGGAATTTTGGCGCCTTTGAAGCGATTGTAGTTTCAGAGACTATTCAATCACTATCACCGGAATCCTACGCATTGTTCAATCAATTCGTGAATGAGGGCGGATGTTTTATATTAACTGGCAGTCACGAGAGTGAAGATGATTTTCTCAATAATGCGTTTGGGTTTAGTGTATCAGTCGTAAGCGTAAATTCAGGGGTAGATACATATTCATTTCAACCCGGTGCAGCCGGTACTGCTTTTGCCGGCGGTCCTAGCGGCTTGATAGCTGCTAATGCTACAGTTTCCTTTAGTAACACCCCGGGTATAGACGTATATAACGGTACTACCGGAGAAGCGGTATTCACCGATACTTTCGGTCTGGGTACATTAACTGCCATAGGCTGGGATTATTGCTGCACACCGCCGGATAATGAGGACGATATATTAAACTGGTACGAAGTGGTTAACAGGGCGTTTGATCAATGCGGGTCCGTGGAACCGCCACCTCCGCCCGCACCGTCCTCTATTCCGACTTTATCCGAATGGGGGGTTATAGCTATGGCGGGCATTCTAGGGATATTCGGATTGTTGGCTTTACGCAGACGGAAGGCTGTTGCATAGAAGTTAGTATTCGAGCTAATCGAGAATGTATAAAGGGGAGCTTCGGCTCCCCTTCGTGTTTAGTCAGCAGGATGTATCAGGGCATCTTGGTCTATACATAAATCCAACTTAAATCCAGTTTGACAAAAGGGGAGCAGTACAAATGTTATCCAGACCTAATTAATAAATTCATATCCTAAGGGTGAACATCCCCCCTCACTCCCCGTTTTACGACATTATGACAACTGCGCAGGGTATATACCCCGGAGAGCTGTCGCAATGTCGTAAAACAGGAATCTCCCCTCCCCCCTCA
>JAHKKQ010000140.1 GCA_020027805.1 Candidatus Dadabacteria bacterium | reverse complement strand
TTTCGCTTCCAATCTTGGCTGCCAGGCTGATGATGTCGAATGCATGAGGTCGAAGCTGCCCGAGGTGGTGCTGGACGCGCAGTCGCAGAAGGACCTGGTCTGGCCCGCGCTCCTCCACGGCATAGTCGACATGCTGGTCTGGGCGCCGGTGATCGACGGAGATGTAATGACGGAAGAGCCTCTTGAAGCCGCCTTGAAGGGCAAACTGACCAAGCCGGTTATCATAGGCACGAACGCGAACGAGTCGCTGATATTCGTGGAAAAGGCGAAATCCGGACTCGGCTGGAAAACAGTATCCGATTTTGATTACCGTCTTACGATGGATTTCATTTTCCGGGACGGAGAGCTAAGAAAGAAAATATACAAGAAGTATCCGCCGGACGGTAGGGACAACACCAGTCTCATTTCCGGAGCGCTTACGGATTATCTGTTCACGTGCCCGAGTCTTGACGCGGCATCGCGCGCCTCGCGTCAAACATGGTCATACCGGTTTGACCATATTCCGTCCTTTAATATCTGGACACAGTTTCCGGCCTGCGCGGACGCCGTCTGCCACTCGGCGGAGCTGCCGTTCGTATTCCACACGGCCGTGAACGAGGGACACGTATTCACCGCGGAGGAGAATGAGCTCTCAAATATGATGGTCGGATACTGGACGGATTTTGCAAAGAATTTAAACCCGGCCGATGGAGCGAACGCATGGCCTGAATTCGGTCCCGGTTCCCTGAACCTCATATTTATAACACCTGTAAAAGATATTCAAGCAAAACCCGACACAACGTCCGATTGCGGTTTCTGGGACGGCATAGGCTATAACCTCCGCGATTCTTTCTGGGGATTGTTCTAGATCTCCGGGATGAATTATTTATCGTCAGTCCTATCTTGATTTCCCCCCATCATGTATTGCGGTTATTCGTTCGAAGCAGTAGAATTTGCTAACCGTCCCGTCGAAGTCCCGGAGAGGCTTCGGACCGTGCCGATATGAAGCTTTTCACCGCTTACCTGATATGCGTATCCATACTGGCCGGGGCGCTCTGCGCCCGAGCCGGGGAAGATGCCGGGAATGAATCGGACCCATTCTTCTCGGATCTTTCTACGCGTGAGTATCTTACGGGAAACTGGGGCGGCTTGAGGGATAGATTAACCGAGTGGGGGCTCACTCCCACTGCTAATTACAGCACCACCCTGCAGGGGAACCCGGTTGGAGGGGTGAGGAAGGGTATAAAGTACGCCGGGCTCCTCGACGTCTATCTCGATTTCGATCTCGAGAAATTACTCAAGCTCGGCGGGACGAGGTTCGTCATAACCGGCGCGTGGGCGTACGGGGTTAATCTCAGCGCGAAGGATATAGGAAATTTCTTTACAGTCTCGAATGATTTCAACGGTAAGTTCATAGGCCTTTACCAGCTCTTCATCGAATCGAATTTGTGGAAGGACAGATTAACCTTGGCTGTCGGGCGTATGGGGATAGGAGATGATTTCAGCACGGCGGATGTGTTTGGAATCTACGTCAGCGCCGTTGTTAACACAAACCCGATAAGCCTGACCTACAATATTCCGGCATATCTCAGCAACCCCGACGCCGCACTGGGAGCGCGTCTCCGCGTAAAGCCAGTTCGCGATTTTTACATAGCAGCCGGTGTGTATAACGCCGACCCCGACGCGGCCCTCAATCAGGACGTGTCGATCGACTTCGATTTCTCTTTCGATGACGGCGTGATACTGATAAGCGAAATAGGTTATACGCCCGGCGGGGATAAAGGTTCCGCGGGACTCCCGGGGGATTACAAGTTCGGGGCTTACTATGATACCGGTAAGTTCGGCGAGCTTTCCGATGAAGAGAAAAAGCGCGACGGTAATTACGGATTCTATATCGTCACGGACCAGATGGTTTACCGCGAGCATGGAGAAGGTGCACAGGGGCTGACGCTATGGGCTGCGGCCACATATTCACCGGAGGAGGAAATTAATCTCTTTCCCTTCTTCATTTCCTCCGGGTTTGCTTATGAAGGCGTATTCACAGGAAGGGATAACGACGTCGCGGGATTCAGCTTCGCCTACGGCAAGCTCAGCAGGGACCTTGAAGACCAATACTATGAGATCGGCATAGAGGGCACTTACATATATCAGGTCACGCCCTGGCTCGGTTTACAGCCGGACGTGCAGGTTATAATTCATCCGGGCGGGAGTTCTGCCATACCCGACGCCTTCGTCGCGGGGATGCAGATATCAGTCGATATCTAATACGGACCGTCCGAGGCCGCTGAGGGATTCCGGGAGGGTATGTACGGCGGCTGAGCCGGCCCCCTCAGTCATTCCCCGGCTTGAAAGCTTCCTTGAGGAATTCCTGCATCTCGGCCCATGATTTCTCGTCGGCTTCTTTGTTGTATTCGAGGGGCAAGTCGTTGCTCTTTCCGTATTCGTCGGCATCAGGGTTGGTAAAGCTGTGTTTCACCCCCGGGTAGATCACGACTTCGTAATCGGCGTTTGCTTCATCCATTTGTTTCTTGAATGCGTCGACCTGCTCTTGCGGCACGAAAGGGTCGGCTCCGCCTGTGAATACGAGGATTTTAGCCTTTACGCCGCCGGGCTCGGGTTTGGCCGCCCCTCCCAAGCTTCCGTGGAAACTCGCGACTCCGTCGAGGTCCGTTCCTATGCTCGCCATATACAGCACGACGCCTCCCCCGAAGCAGTATCCTATCCCGGCTATTTCATCAGGGTTCACGGTCGGTTGTGCCTTAAGGTAATCCATTGCTGCCATGAACCTTTTCTGAGCGACTTCCATATTGCTCATCGCTTCTGTCATGAATTTATTAGCGTCTTCGGCGTGCTTCGTATTCTTACCATCGCCGTACATATCCACGGCGAGGGCGGTGTATCCGAGCCGCGCGAGCATGTCAGCCCTTTTTCTCGCGTATTCGTTAAGCCCCCACCATTCGTGGACAACGAGGACTCCGGGCCTCTTCCCTTTGATGCTGTCGTCGTATGCGATGTATCCCTTCAGCGCCGTCCCGTCCGCTTTGTACTCGACGGTCTCGCCAACTATCTTCGATAAAGCCTGGGTCGTAAGGAATGCGCAAAGCATCAAGAGTGTATAACCAAGTGTTCTCATTATATTCCCCCCCTGTGGTATTGTATTTACATTCATAAATGATGGGAAAACGGATGTCAATAAATTTATCCCGTAATTACATTATTCCGGGACGTTATTAAACGGAGGAATCCTTGACCGGCAAACTCGTACTGACTTTTTTGGCGATGGGAATAGGAGTGCTTGTAATAGCGGTCGATATAGCCGCCATTAACGTTGCGCTACCGGCAGTCGAGCGGGCTTTCGGTGCCGATACACCATAGAATGGGTCGTAAACGGGTACGTGCTGACGTTCGGTGTGCTGATGGTAACGTGCGGGAGGCTGGCCGATACGTTCGGACGGAGGAGGATATTCTTCCTGGGCCTATTTATCTTCGGAATGTCGTCGCTGGTCGGCGGGTTGTCGGACTCCGCCGGTATTCTGATAGGAGCGAGAGTGATTCAGGGGGCGGCGACTTTGTTGTGGCCCTCGATCATCGGGATTATATAATCCTCCGTTTCAGACGATCAGAAGGGCATGGCCGTGGGTCTTATTCTCGGAGCCGCCGGGGTGGGTAACGCCGCGGGTCCTCTCCTGGGCGGAGTTTTGACCGAATACGTGTCCTGGCGCTGGGTGCTTTACGTGAACGTGCCGTTGTCCCTCGCCGCCGGAATCCTCACGTACCTGGCAGTGGATAAGCAGCCCGCCTGGGGCGGCAGTAAAAAAGTCTATTATCCGGGAATCGCCGCGGTTTCAATTTCGCTTGTATCGCTCATGTACGCTCTAAACCAGTCCACTTCATGGGGATGGGGATCGTATAAAACGATTTCGCTCCTCGTATTATTCGCTGTAGCCATGCTCCTGTTTATCCGCATCGAGAGAAGGACGGATGAAGCGCTGATGCCGAAAGACGTCATGTCCAATCTCCCGTTCATGCTCGCGGCTGCGATAATGTTTACCGTGATACCCGCCTTTTTCAGCCTCCTCCTGTACATGCCGCAGTATTACGAAAAGTTTTTCGATTATTCGCCCCTCCGGGCGGGCGCCTCCCTTGTCCTGATGCTGCTAACGTTTGCCGTATTAGTCCCGATTTCCGGGAGAATATACAATCTGTCAGGCCCGCGATTATCTATATTTATCGGGATGTCCCTGACCCTTGTCGGGACTCTCTGTGTCATCGTCTTCGGGTTCGGCGGCGGTTATTACGGTTTTCTGCCGGGGCTGATTATTTCCGGGGCGGGATTCGGATTCGCCATACCCTCGATAACCACGGCGGCTGTCGGATACGTTCGGGAATCGATGGCCAGCCTCGCCGGAGGCATCGTATATATGTTTCAGCTCGTCGGAGGAGCGCTCGGCCTTGCCATTGTCACCACAATATTCACGGCCGCGGTCAGGAATGACGTCACCGGGGGTCTGACCGGCTACGGGCTCCGCCTGTCGGAGAAGCATCAAACGGAAATCCTCGCCTTCATGATAAGAAGCGGCGGCAAACGGGAGCTGTATGATGTTTTCGGTCAGGCGGCATTTAACGACGTATTTAATCATATTTATAATGCATATACATCGGGCCTTAAGTTCGGTCTCGGGTTTGCAGCCGTCGTTGTGGCGATGGGGGATCTACTGACTTTCTTCATCGGCGGGAAGCATACCGCCTGATTGAGCGTGTTTACCGTATTGCATTCGCCCCGGAAATTCTGATTGTGGAAGTCTGATATTTTAGTTAATCTTACTATAGATTCGCCATCAATATTCGTTAACGCCTACAAGTTCTTGAGGCTCGGATTTCCCGATTGAATAAATATAGAAAAATATCTTTATTTTTGGGCGGCGGTTTCGGCTTCATTTTAATCCTCGCTGTCCTCTCTCTCGTGCTCGTGAAAAGGCTCGTGAGCCCGGAGCGCGTAAGGACGGAGCTTCTGGCGTATCTTACCTTAAAGCTGGGAGGGGACGTCGAATTCAAGGACGTGGAGATTAAATTCATCCCCGGGCCGCATGTCGTGCTTAGAGGGGGGGAATTCTCAATCCCCGGCAGGGCTCAGGGGAGCTTCGAGACCCTGATCGTCTATCCAAGGGTATTGCCCCTGTTGAGGGGTGGGGTGGAAGTCGCAAGACTGAAAGTCATCAGGCCCGAAATTAAGTTGCTCATACAGGAGCCTCCGGCGGAAGAAATCCCTGAAGAGGGGCATTCTTTTTCACTCGGAGTCTTGAGGGATTACCTCAAGGACGCATTGGATAACCTCGCTTCCCACGGGAAAGGGCTCAACGCGGAGATAGAGAACGGCACGCTTACCTTGCAAAAGGCCTCCGCGCCCTTTTTGAGCTTCAGCGGCATGAACGCCGACCTCTCGCTGCCCGACGATAAGCTGAGGATAATAGTGCGGAGCGCATCCAATCTCTGGGACTCTCTCGACTTCAAGGCATGGATGGACGTGAAAAATTATGAGGGCTCCGGGAGTCTCGTCGTTAACGGCGCCAAGCCCCATAAGTTCATGGAATTTTACCTTCCGGATAAAAAGATAGTATCCGACTCCAGCGTGAATTTAGACCTGAAGTTCGACACCCGGGACTTCAATGTGTTCTACTCCACGCTCGAAGC
>JAHKKQ010000026.1 GCA_020027805.1 Candidatus Dadabacteria bacterium | reverse complement strand
TCGACGAAAAAAAACTGGGGAACTGGCTTACCGCCGATATATTTCTGATAAAGAGCCAGTGGAAGGAGATCGCCTGGTTCCTCGGGAATACGAGCTTCATGGCGACGCTCAAAACCGGAAGCGACAAGTATCTGGGAATAATGATTCTCGGGTTTTTTGCCGGTAAGGACGCCGTGGCGTTTTACAGAATAGCTAATTCCGTCTCGGGGATTTTAAACCGTATAGTGGATACGCTCTACGAGGCGATCTTCCCCGAGCTCATTAAATTCACGACCATTAAAGCCATGGATGAGTTCAAGAACTACATCAAAGAATCGACGAAAAATCTCATGAAACTGATCGTGCCCGTGACGGTCTTGATTATCGTATTCGCGGGGCCGGTAGTGAGAATAGTTTTCGGCGAGGAGTACGCTCCCGCTACGAACACGCTCAGGATACTCGCGCTCGGCGTGCTTATAGCACGTTACACATACTGGATTAACCCGGCGCTCCTCGCCATGGACAGACCCGGGATCAGGACTG
Organism: Candidatus Dadabacteria bacterium; assembly: GCA_020027805.1. Taxonomy (GTDB): domain Bacteria; phylum Desulfobacterota_D; class UBA1144; order Nemesobacterales; family UBA2774; genus 2-12-FULL-53-21. The sequence continues at coordinate 28,410 of JAHKKQ010000026.1, read as the reverse complement.
CGTTTTATGTCGTTACCACCGCGGTCTATCTGGCTCTCATGTTCATTCTCGTGCCTAAATATTCTTACATGGGCGCGGCGCTCGCGTTTCTGGGGTTTGCAGTAATAAAGTCGGCGCTTTCCTTCGTCGTGTTCGGATATTACATGAGAAAAGACGGAGAGCGGAGCATCTGAAGCGGTTTTATCTATTTACGTTTCTATTGTTTTATAAGGCCGTTGTCGTTGAGGTATTCCGCGAATATCTCGGCCATCTTTTCAGCGCCCAGTGGATTGACGTGACGGCCGTCGCGCCAGTATTTCTTGTCTTTGGGCATTACCGCCGCGAAATCGAAAAAAGGCATACCGCCGCCGAGAGCGATTTCCTTGACCACCTCGTTATTCTCATCGAATCCCTTCTGGTAATAAGGGGTCGATGCATAGTCATCGAGATACGGTGAATACGCCCACGTCGAGAACAGAAACTCCACCCCGTTCGCCTTCGCGATAGCGGCCATGTTTTTGAGATTGCGTCTGAAATAAACGGGCGGGTTCTTTTCGAGGAGCGCCATGGGGTTGTGCTTCGCCACGGAAACAGGCCCGTATGCGGTTTTGGGGGTTATGAAGTTTCCAATGCCCACCTGCTCGGTTACGCCCAGTTTTCTCAGTATCACCCTGAAGAGCGCGCTGTGCTCGAGGAATAAGATCGATGGCGGATCCCACTGCTTTCTCCGTCCGGCATCGTCTCCCCTGTATGAAGCGGGGTCTACGAACCGAGCGTGTACGTCATTCGTGCCCTCGTACTCTATTATCAGATCGGGATCGATGTCGAGAACCCTGAACTCGAGGTTGATGAGTGTCTCCCAGGAATTATATCCGCCGACCCCCGCGTTTATGACCTCCACGTTCTTATACCCGTACTTATCCCGGAGTATCCTCTCGAGCTGGGCGGCCCATGTCTTATCGTTGTCATCGATCCCGATGTTATATGTCGAGGACCCGCCTAGCAGCACAATCCTGAAAACCCCTTCCGGCTTCTTCGCCGGAAACTCATCGTTCCTGTATCCGAGGGAGTTATGAGAGGTCTTCCCCCTCCTGTACTCCGGGTTCGGATAATAGTTCAGATAGTGGTGGCGTATGTATCTCTGGTTGTCGGGACTCAGGTATGTGTAGAGCGAATACTCGAGTCCCACGTCCTCGGGGGCGATGAAGCCAAGCCAGATTCGCGTGGCGATCTCGAGAATAACGAGCGTAAAGAATACGCTGGCAAGTACGAGATACAGCTTCTTTTTAAAGGACCGCGTGTTTTCGGTTTTGTTCATCCCATGCTCTCGGCTCGCAGTTTATACGCGCGGTTTCTCAAGTTTACCGTTTTCTTGAGAGCGGCGCGAAAATATGATAGCACATGTTTTATCGGTGATTCCCGCCCGCCCGCCGATTGTCTCTGGCTTTTTCCTGGATTATATTACTGGAAATTCGAGATATACAAATGCTGTTGGCCGGTTCCGGTAATATGTATTCCTGATAATCGCTCTCGTCCTTCCGGGGAAAGCCGTTCATGCAGCAAAGGCTTCGCTGATATTGAATAGAAATCTAAAGACTTTCATTCTAATCCTGGTCTCGGTCGTCGCATCGCTCCTGGCGGCCGAAGGTATTTCCAGACTTATTTTCGACCCGATAGATTTTCTTAAGCCGAGGAGAGTACCGGACGAGGTCCTCGGATACAGGATCGAGCCCGCCACAGGGGCGCACGATAAGCTCGGATACAGGAACAAGTCTCTGCCGGATACGGCCGAGGTCGTGGCTATAGGGGACTCCCACACATATGGTATAAGCGCTGGAGCGAGCGAGTCCTGGCCCGGAGCGCTCGGGAGGATGACGGGTAAGACGGTTTATAACATTTCGCTCGGGGGCTACGGCCCCGCGGAGTATCTCTATCTTATGGAAACGGAGGCCCTCGCACTCCGTCCGAAGATTATTATCGCCGGCTTTTATATGGGAAACGACCTGAGGGATTCTTTTACCGCTGTTTATAATATCGACAATTGGAAGGATCTGAGAAAGCCGGAATTCGAATCTTTACCCGAGACCGGAGAATCGGAAGATGAAGAAGGCTTCTCGTACGGCATAGGCGACTGGCTTGCCGGGAACAGTGTGTTATACAGGCTCGTGAGCTCTTCATTCATCGGAGACGACCTCAGGCAGGCGAGGAGGATAAGGAGGGGACAGCAGATAGTTATGCTCGAGGACGAGAAGAGCGGCATCAGCACCGGATTCACTCCTGACCAGAGGCTCAGGGGGCTCGACCTCGGGAGGGCCGACGTCAGGGAATGGCTCCGGCTGAGCCTGGAATTCTTCGGCCGGATGAACGAGCTCTCCCGAAAAAACAATATCGTATTCATAGTTGTCATTATTCCCACGAAGGAGAGTGTATTTGCAGAATATATAGAGGGGAACAAAGCTCTCCAGGCATCCGACAAGATCGATTATCTCATAGAGAACGAGAGGCAGGCGGATAAAGCTGTCAAAAGCTATTTTGACGAGCACGGTATCCATTACGTCGATACGCTTGGCCCCCTCAGCCGGAGCGCGGGCGCGGAGCAGATATACCCCAACAACTTCGGCGGGCATGAGAATAAGAACGGGTACAGAATAATAGCCGAGACGATTAGAAAGTATCTGGACGGCTTATAGGGTGGAAACGGGACCGGCAGTCCGTTTTACATACGCGGATTGTGCTTTTATAATTCTCAATCCCTATGGTAAGAGTAAAGGTGTGTGGAATTACCAATGCCGTGGATGCGCTTCGAGCTGTGGAGCTCGGCGCAGATGCGCTGGGTTTTATATTTTACAAAGGCAGCAAGAGGTATATAGACCCGCGTGACGCCCATCGAATCATCTCGTCGCTGCCCCCGTTCATCTCTTCAGTCGGTGTTTTCGTAAACCAGACTGTTCCGGAGATAACGGGAGCGGTCGAGACTTCCGGCGTAGATACAGTGCAGCTCCACGGGGACGAAACCCCCGAGCTCTGCACTATGCTGCCTTATAAGCTGATAAAGGCGGTAAGGGTGAAAGACACTGTGAATACGGTAGAGGTTGAACTTTATCCGGTTCGGGCTATCCTCTTTGATAAGCATACGGATGAAATGTACGGGGGGACGGGGACGAGCTTCGACTGGGGGGTATTAAAGAGTATCAATACATCGAAAAAAGTAATATTATCCGGCGGCTTAACCCCTGAAAATGTATCCCGGGCTATCGAAATCGTAAACCCCTACGGGGTGGATGTGAGCACAGGCGTTGAAGATTCTCCGGGAAAGAAAAACCATATAAAGATGAGAAAATTTATCGAGGCGGTGAAAAATGGCGGCTAGGCCTGTAATGCCGGACGAATTGGGGCATTTCGGCATCTTCGGTGGCAGGTATGTCTCGGAAACCCTGATGCCTGCTATATTGCAGCTCGAAAAGGCGTATCTCGAAATTAAAGACGACCCCGAGTTCAGAAAGGAGCTCGATTACTATCTGAAGGAATACGTCGGGCGACCCACGCCGCTTTACTTCGCCGAGAGAATGACGAAAGACTTGGGAGGGGCGAAGATTTACCTTAAGCGCGAGGACCTCGCGCACACGGGCGCTCATAAGATCAATAACACCATCGGCCAGGCGCTCCTCGCCTCCCGTATGGGGAAAAAGAGGGTCATCGCCGAAACCGGGGCGGGACAGCACGGCGTGGCAACGGCTACAGTAGCGGCGCTCCTCGATATGGAATGCGAGATATTCATGGGGCTTGAGGATACGAGGCGTCAGTCGCTCAATGTAACGCGTATGAAACTCCTGGGCGCGACGGTGAGGGAGGTGACTCAGGGCACCCAGACGCTTAAAGACGCGATGAACGAAGCAATGAGGGACTGGATCACCAATGTCAGGAATACATTTTATATAATAGGCAGCGTGGCGGGACCTCATCCCTATCCCATGATGGTCAGGGACTTCCAGTCGGTGATAGGCAGGGAGGCGAGGGAGCAGATACTGGAAAAGGAAAAGCGCCTGCCCGACCTCCTCATCGCCTGTGTAGGCGGGGGCTCGAATGCCATGGGTCTCTTCTATCCCTTCCTCGGGGATGAAACGGTCAAGATGACAGGCGTCGAGGCCGCCGGAAGCGGCATTGAGTCGGGTCACCACGCAGCGACGATATCCAGCGGAACTGTGGGGGTCCTGCACGGAAGCAAAACATACCTGCTCCAGGACGAAAACGGTCAGGTCCTGGGGACTCACTCCATAGCCCCGGGTCTCGACTACCCGGGCGTAGGCCCTGAACATTCGTATCTGAGCGACATGGGGAGGGTCTCTTACAAAAACGTCACGGATTCTGAAGCACTCGAGGGATTCAAGTACCTTTCTCAGGTGGAGGGGATAATCCCGGCGCTCGAGTCGGCTCACGCCGTTGCCTATACGAGGAAGGCCGCTCCGGGAATGCCGAGGGACTCGGTCATAATAATCTGCCTCTCCGGACGGGGCGACAAGGACATAAACGCGGTTTCCGATATCCTCGTAAAGGGTTTAAAACAGTGAATTATATTGTAGGATCGGCGGTCTTCGGCTATTGATGTCCAGTGAGTTTACATCCGGCCGCGCCCCCGGGGCCGTTCTTGACTTTAGTCCCGGAGGTGTTAGATTTTGTCGCATAATATTCAGTTACGGGGCGGGTTTCCTTACTCATAAATAAACGGTTTTAACTTCGAAATGACCTTTAACGATAGCTGTGGTTCGGGAACCAATTACTGTCAGCTGACCCTATTCTAATTCCACTTCCAAGACACATGAGCAGAATAGCCGATAAGTTCAAAGAGCTGAAAAAGAAGAACAGGATCGCTTTGGTCAATTACGTTACGGCCGGCGATCCGTCGCCTGAATTGACATCCGGCCTGGTGCTCAAGCTCGTGGACAGCGGCGCCGACATAATTGAGCTGGGAGTCCCGTTCTCGGACCCCATGGCCGACGGCCCGGCCATCCAGCTGGCCTCCGAAAGGGCGCTCAAAAAAGGCACTACGCCCGGGAAGGTGCTGGATATAGTCAAGCACATCAGGGAGAAATCCGAGGTGCCTGTAATCATTTTCGGCTATTATAATCCTTTTTTTAAATACGGATTGGAAAGATTCTCCAAAGACGCTGCGGATGCGGGGGCCGACGGGGTCCTTGTTGTTGACCTCCCTCCCGAAGAGGCGGGTGAATTCAAGGTTCATCTCGACGGGGCGGGACTCGATCTCATCTTCCTCCTTGCCCCGACGAGCACGGGTGAAAGGATTAGTCTCGTAACTAAAAATGCGAGCGGTTTCGTATATCTCGTTTCTGTGACCGGCATTACGGGCGTCAGGCCGGATATGGATTTTTCACTCGAAGACCTTACATCCGAGATAAGACGCTCCACCAGGCTCCCGGTCGGTGTGGGGTTCGGTATATCCTCTCCTGAACAGGTGTCGAGGATCGCAGGTTATGCCGACGCCGTTATAGTAGGGAGCGCGATCGTCCGAATAATAGAAAAGCACGGTGAAAATAAAGAAGAATTATTTGACGAGCTCTCCGGGTTCGTAAGCGGCTTGAGCAGGGCTTGCGGCAGTAAGGGTGAAAGATCCCTGAGCAGGGCTGATAAATAATGCAGAAGGAACTCAGACGCTATCTTTTTATAGGGGATTTCGATTCCTTCCTCCTCGGGCTTTTCTCTAAAAGGGGCGAGGTCATCTGGGTCAGCTCGCTCGAGGAAGCCCTTAACCAGACCGGCAACTTTTCCATAATCATGATCGAGAGCATGTATTTTACCCCCGAGCTCACAAAGGAGCTGTCAGCGCATTACCCTCAAACGCCGATGATAGTCAGTAACGGGGAGCAGAAAGAGGAGCCTCCGCCGTCTGTGCGGTTCGTAGCGTTCCATAAATTACTCTCCGAAGAGATAGCGCGCGAGGAAAAGCTCGCGAGGACGGACTTGAGGGTCGATGAGCTCAGAAAAGTCCATGCTAACGCTAAGAAGATGCTCATTCTGCTCCATGACCACCCGGACCCCGATTCAATCGCAAGCGCGCTTGCGCTGAGGGCCATCCTCAAGAGGAATAAACAGACCGCTACAATAGGGCATCTCGGGGATAAGATCTCCCGCCCGGAAAACGTCGCGATGATAGAACTTCTTGAAATTGACCTGCAGGAGCTTGGCATAGAAGATTTGAAGGACTTCGACTCTATAGCGCTGCTCGACGTGCAGCCCCCGTTTTTCGGTCCTGAGCTTCCTCAGGTGGATACGGTTATAGATCACCACCCCCTCGTCGGCTCTTATGAAGCGAGGTTCAAGGAAATCCGTACCGAAGAGGGCGCCACTTCCACGATACTCACGAAGTATCTGAGGGCGTCTCAGACCGACATATCGGAGAGGCTCGCGACGGCTCTTCTCTACGGAATAAAAACGGATACAGTCACCCTCAACAGGGACGCCGATCCCGATGACATCGAGGCGTTCACTTTCCTCTACCCGCTCGCCAACCTCGGGTTATTGAGGCGCATCGAGCGCGCCGAAGTCCCCCCTTCCGAGATAAAATCCTTCGGACAGGCGCTTGCCGACCATTGGATAGCAGACCAGATATTTTTCGTCAACGTCGGCAGGGTGGAACGGGAATACCTGATTCCGAAAATGGCCGACTTCGGTATCCAGGTAAAGGGTATCGAGTGGTCGGTCGCGTTCGGAATATTGGCGAATACGCATCTTATTATATCGGTGAGGAACGTCGGATATGTGAAGAGCGCGGGCAGGCTCGTAAGGGAATTGTTCAAGGACATCGGCAGCGCGGGCGGGCACAGGTCTGCCGCGAAGGCGGTTATCTCTTTGAAGAAGGTAAGGAAGATAATCGGGAAGGGTTCACAGGAAGAGATAAAAAAATGGGTAACCGAAGAGTTCAGGAAGGCCGTTTCCGAAAAGCCGGATGAAGACGGCCAGTAACTCCCCCTCCCCCCTGTTCAAATTAAATCCGGATTCCAATCGTGTCAGCTCGAAATTATCATGCGTATCTCAAACTGAATTGCCTCTGACCGCATACCGTTAATATCGTTTGAATACCGGGAGTCTTCTGAATATAATCCAGATACATGAGAATAATATTCATGGGGACGCCTGAGTTCGCGGTGCCCTCGTTAAAGGCGCTTGCAGAGTCCGGGGACGAAGTGGTCGCTCTCGTGGCCCAGCCCGATAAGCCGAAGGGCAGGGGGCTCAAACCCTCTCCGCCGCCGACCAAGGTAGTTGCGGAAGCACTCGGCATCCCGGTGCTTCAGCCTCCCGGTATCAGGACGGTAGCGTTCTTGCAAGAGCTTACGAATCTGCGTCCGGATCTCATCTGTGTCGCCGCTTACGGAAAGATTCTCCCGAAGACGGTACTCGAGCTTCCGCAGTTTGGCTGTTTGAATGTCCATGCGTCCCTGCTCCCGAAATACAGGGGAGCAGCGCCTGTAAATTGGGCAATCGCGCGCGGAGAAAAGGTCACGGGGATAACAATAATGCAGATGGACGAGGGGATGGATACGGGGGACATACTCCTTACGCGTGAAATGCCGATCGATTACGACGATACCGGGGAGACATTAACCGGAAAGCTCTCGCTCGCCGGGGCGGAGCTGCTTTTACAGGCTATCGCCGAGCTGAGGAAAGGGTACTTACGGCCCCTCAAGCAGGACGATTCAACCGCGACATACGCCCCTATGCTGAAAAAAGAGGACGGCGGGATAGATTGGGGGAAACCGGCCGGGGAGATAAGGAATCAGATAAGGGGCATGCTGCCGTGGCCGGGGGCTTTTACGTTCCTTAACGGGAAGCTCGTCAAGATCTACAAAGCCGCCGTTACCGAAGGGGAGGGGAAACAGGGGGAAGTGATCGATGCGCCGCAAGGGGTATTACGGGTCGTGACCGGAAAGGGCGCATTAGATATTCTCGAGCTCCAGATCGAGGGCGGGAAGAGGCTCGACGCAAAGGCGTTTCTTTCGGGGAGGAAGATCGAGTCGGGCGCTGTGCTCGGTTAGAAATTTCTTGCATACGTAATCCGGGCGATCGCCCTATTTGCATCCGCTGGTTTCTCCCATCTCGGTCATGTGTTTGGTTATCTCGTTTCTTAACCGTTCATCGCCCGAGGCCTGAATGCAGGCTTCCATGAGCGACTCTTTCGCTCTCTCAAGCTTCCCCGTCTTCGAATACAATACCCCGAGGGTGTCGAGAGCATATGGAGGCACAGGCTTCTGTGTATCGATTGCGGCAAGAAGAATTTTGAGTCCTACTTCATAATTCTCTCCCGTCTCGATATAAAGGGATGCGAGGTTGTTGGCCGCTTCTATGTTTTTCTTGTCTTTTCCCAGCGCCTTTTTGTAATACTTCTCCGCTTCCTCAAGCTCGCCTTTTTTAAAGTAAACGTTGCCGAGATTGACCAGGGGTACTACCAGCCCTCTGTCCGCGGATGCGGCTCTTTTATACTCCCTTATGGCGAGGTCGTATTTGCCCTCTCTCTCGTATATCACGCCCAGGTCGTTGTGCTCCTCCGCGGTGAGGGGGTCTTCCGTGAAATATGAGCTGTAAACCGATGCGCATCCGGATGAGACCAGGGACAGAATCAATAACAATGTGAACAAGCTGATGTGCGGCGTTCTCACTTTCTTACTATAAGCATGAGGCGGTTCATTTTCTGCCATTCATTTTCGAGCCTTTCAAACGGGATCCTCTGTCCGCCCTCGTAACCGGTATGGATATAGAAAACCTTATCTTCCGCGTCGTAGCCGTAGACTACGTAATAATGCGGAACGCTGACCATCAATTTCCCCTTTTCGACGAGAAGTATTACGGGAACGCCTTTGTCTATCTCCGCTACGAGTGCGTCTATATTTCCGGTCATCGCTTCGGCTTTATAGCCTAGATCACGGGCGAAGTTTTCCATGTCCGATATGAGCGCTCCGTCTAATTTTGGCGTATAGACCTTCTCTGCTATCTCATCCTGAGAGACATTGTCTCCGTAATATTTCAGCACGGATGCCATTGCGGCGGGGCCGCAGAACTTGTCCTTATGCTTCACGAAGGGCACTCCGTCTATGACCTTTCCGTTCGTCGCCGCGGAGTTGTTCTCTATCCCGGAGTTATTCTGAGCGCAGCCCCAATGAGAGAGCGGGATAACTGACGTAATAACAATCAAAGAGAAAATTTTGAGCATTCGGACAGTATGGATTCTTCCCGGCTCCGGCCTCTTATACCCGTTTGTACAGGAATACGATGAGCAGCACGAGGGCCACTATCACCAGGATCGCAACGACTATTCCGAGCCCGGCATCGCCCCCGGCCGGTACTTTATCGGCAAGCGCTGCCATCTGATGCACCTGCTCGTCGCTCATCCGGTTTAGTTTCGTCGATACCTCTTCGCTCGTTAAGCCGTGGCTCATCAGCTTCCCGGCGACTAACTTGTTCTCGAGCGCCCTCCTGACCTTGAGCTCGTCTATCTCTCTCATCGTAGGCGACCCTTTGTCAGGCGAAATCATCTGTGAATCGACAGTGGCAGCCTTTACGCCCGGGACGATAAACGATACCGGCGTGAACGTGGCCAGTATCATTATGAGAATAGGCAAGCGGCATCTGCCTGTTAGACTGTACATGTATATTCCTCCTCCGATACTGTAAGTATGACGGGTGATTAAAATTTTATCTTATAAATTCCCGAAACAAAGCGATATTTTCAGTTCCTCAGCGCGGCCGTATCGTTACAAAACGTATTTCCCGAGTTATCGATCTATTAAGACAATCTCCACCGCGCTCAGCGGTATGTCTGAGTGGAATATTGGTCAATATATGGATTTTTTGCCAAAAAAAGACGCTATGGTAGTATATGAACCCTTATGTTGCATGTGCTAACAGGCTCTCATAAGGGCAGGAAACTCAAGGTCCCGAAGGGTCAAAAGATACGCCCTACGACGAGCAGGGTGAAGAAATCGATATTCGACAGGCTGGGGGATATCTCCGGTCTCAGGATACTGGATATATTCGCGGGATCAGGGGGATTGGGAATAGAATCTCTAAGCCGCGGGGCCTCGCATGTCACTTTCATCGAGAAAGACCCGTCCGTATTCAAGATTCTCCTTCAGAATGTTACAGACTGCGGGTTTAGAGACAGGGCTGATTTAATTTGCGCAGGTTATGAGCCGGCGCTTAAAAACCTGAGCAGGGGTAACGAGAGTTTCGATATAATATTTATAGACCCTCCCTACAAGCTTTACGAGGTACTGAAAGTGAGGGATTTTATTGAAGGCGCTGCGCCTATTTTAAGCGGCGAAGGGCTCGTTGTTATCGAGCATGATCACAAGTTAAACGACACTCCGCCGGGCTTCGCCAGGTTTACCAAGCCCTTCGGCGGGACCCATCTCAGTTTTTTCAGAAGGAGCGAAGAATGCGCAAAGTAGCCATCTACCCCGGTTCGTTTGACCCGTTTACGAAGGGCCACCAGAATATCATCGAGCGGGGTGTAAGGGTGTTCGGCCAGGTCGTGGTGGCGGTTGCGCATAATATTTCGAAGAAGACGATATTCACGCTCGAGGAAAGAGTCGATCTGTTAAATGAGATATTCCGGGGACGTGAAGACGTTAAGGTGGATTATTTCGGGGGTCTGCTCGTGGAATACGCAAAAAAGATGGGGACAAACGTAGTGCTGAGGGGTATGAGGACCGTCTCGGATTTCGAGTACGAGCTTCAGATGGCGCTTGCTAACAAGACGCTGAGCCCCGAGCTCGAAACTGTATTTATGGTCACAGACAGCGAGTTTTCGCATATAAGCTCGTCCGTGATAAGGGAAGTGGTGTCGCTGGGCGGGTCGGCCGTGAACATGGTCCCCGAGATTGTCGAAGTCAAACTCAGGGAAAAACTATTACAAGTCAGGGGGGATTGAATTAGATGAAACTCTCTTCACGTGCGAAAAAGCTGCAGCCTTCTGCGACTCTCGCCATCACTGCTAAGGAGAAGGCCCTCAAATCTCAAGGCGCCAAGCATACGCTCTACAACCTTACCCAGGCCTTATTCGAAGAAGGGGACGAGGTCATAGTGCCTGCCCCGTACTGGGTATCGTATCCGGAGCAGATAACCCTTGCCGGCGCCGAACCCGTTATTCTCAACACGAAAGAGGAGGAGGGGTTCAAGATAGACCCTGAAGAGCTCAGGAAGCTGATAACCCCGAAGACCAGGGCTTTAATCCTCAATTATCCTTCGAACCCGACCGGTGCTACGTATAACGAGATTGAGCTCAGGCGTATAGTTGACGTGGCGATGGGGGCGGGACTGACGATCATCTCGGATGAGATATACGACAAAATTATTTATGACGGTATCAAGCACACGCCCGTGGCCGCGCTCGGCGAAGAGGTGAAGAAAGCGACTATTCTCGTGAACGGAGTGTCGAAGACATACTCGATGACGGGGTGGAGGATAGGATACGCCGCCGGAGACAAGGAAGTGATAAACGCGATGGGCAAGCTCCAGGGACAGTCCACATCGAACCCGGCGTCTATATCTCAATGGGCGGCGCTCGAAGCGTACAGGGGCCCGCACGACATCATTGAGGCGAGGACGCGGGAGTTCGAAAAGAGAAAAAATTATATAGTCGAGAGACTCAATTCCATACCGGGCATAAAATGCTTCAGCCCCCAGGGTGCTTTCTATGCATTCCCCAATATCTCCGGCTTCTTTGGCAAGCATCATAACGGAAAGGAGATAAGAAGCTCCATGGATTTCACCGAGTTCCTGCTGGACGAGGCCAAGGTCGCGGTCGTTCCCGGAGATTCCTTCGGCTCGGACGACCATGTCAGGATATCTTTCGCCACATCCATGGAGAATATAGTGAAGGGAATGGACAGGATAGAGGAAGCGGTCAAGAAGCTCGGCTGATCTGAAGGTCGGGAACCCGCCCGAATATCTCCCGTAGGTCGAACTCTAAATAGTACGTATTATATATGCGGAGGGATTGCTCCGTCCGGGGGCTTCCGAGGCAGCTTCCTGTCATGCAGAAGATAAAAGTCGGCCTATCGATTTCACTTACCGGGATCTATTCCGTCCAGGGCAGGGAGAGCTTCGAGGGGATAAGCCTCTGGGTCTCCGATATAAATAGAGACGGCGGCGTCTTCGTAATGGAATACGGAAGGAAGATTCCCGTCGAGCTCGTTTACCTCGACGACGAAAGCTCTGTTGAGATCTGCCGCTCTAATACGAAACGGCTTATCGCGGAGCGAAAGCCGGACATCCTCCTGGGGCCGTATTCGAGCTCCCTCTCTATCGCCTCGGCTGAGGCGGCCGAGGAGCACGACGTAACCCTTTGGAACCACGGCGGCTCCACGGACGAGATAGAGAAGAAGGGGTTTACCTGTCTCGTAAACGCGATTACTCCCGCAAGCGGATATGCAGAAGGGATAATAAAACTGATCAGGTCGCAAGACCCGGAGGCCGGAAAGATCGCGGCATTCAGCGCTAAAGACAGCGGGTTTTCGAGAAACGTCGCCCGCGGCGCCCTGAACTGCGGACGGGAAAACGGCTTTTCGGTGAAGGAATTTAATTTCGTCTCCGGATGTGAGGACTTTTCCGGGCTTCTGGAAGAGGCCATGGATTTTTCGCCCGACCTGATTCTGGGTATGGGGCGCACGCACGACGACCTCGCGCTTGCGGCACAAATGATAGAGAGGAAGGTCAGGGTGAATGCGGCTTCATTCATAGCCGCCTCAATTAAGCCGTTCAAGGATACATTCGGACGAAACGCGGAAGGCTTCGTATCGTCCAGTCAATGGGAGAGCGGAATCAAGATAACGCCCGATACGGGACCTTCGCCTGAAGAATTTGTTAAACGATTTAAATCTGCTTACGGAAAGGAGCCCGATTATCCGGCCGCCCAGGGATACAATATCGGGTTGATCGTAAACAAGTGTGTCGAGGATGCGGGCACGCTCGATGATAAATCTTTAAGGGAAAAGGCTCGGGGCGCCGGGTTCAAAACCTTCTACGGACTATTCGCGACCGATCGTAATGGATCCCAGACCGGCCATGAGATGGTCGTCGTGCAGTGGCAAAGCGGCACAAAGGTCATCGTCCGTCCCGAGCGTTATTCGGAAGCCCGGCTGATATATCCCATGCGGCCTGCCTATTGAAGATATCACGAGCCGGCGCTCCTGCGGCAGCTTGATAAAAAAACGCTAGAAGATGGATTATGTGCTGTACACTTAACATATGAATGAGATGCATGAAAAAATATCTGCCGCCCTGGATATTATAGAACATTGTTCCTCGCTCACCGTTCTCACGGGCGCAGGGATTTCTGCCGAGAGCGGTGTCCCGACGTTCAGGGGCAAGGAGGGGCTCTGGAGGAATTTCAGATCCGAGGACCTTGCGACCCCTGAAGCGTTCTGGAACAACCCTAAGCTCGTATGGGAATGGTATGACTGGAGAAGGAACGCCGCCAGGGACGCAAAGCCTAACCCGGGGCATTTTGCCCTTGCGGAGCTTGAAGATCAGAAGAAAAAATTCACGCTGATCACGCAGAATATAGACGGGCTTCATCAGTTGGCGGGCAGCAGGAACATCATAGAGATGCACGGCAATATCTGGCAGATAAGGTGTACGAAATGCGGGGACGTTCAGCAGAGCCACAAGGTCCCGCTCGACGAGATACCGCCCAGGTGCGGTCTTTGTAACGAGATAGGGAGGCCCAACGTGGTATGGTTCGGGGAGATAATTCCCATGGAGGTGATAGACCGCTCACTCAAGGCTGTAGAAGAGTGCGAGGTGATGCTCATCGTAGGCACCTCGGGGATCGTGGAGCCCGCGGCGTCGATGGGCCTGGTCGCGAAGCAGACCGGTAAAACCGTCATCGAGATAAACCTCGAGTATACACCCAACTCGCCCCTCTTCGATCTGACAATACTCGGGAAATCCGGAGAAATCCTACCCCTTCTTTTCACGTCCCGTAAGGTATACAGTTGATGTCATTTCCTTTTACTCTGCGGTTCCGCAGCGAGCCTTGACGCCAGTTTTACCGCGGCGATCATGCTCGACGGGTCGGCAACCCCCTTCCAGGCGATATTGAAAGCGGTCCCGTGGTCCGGGGAAGTCCTTATAATGGGCAGTCCGAGCGTCATGTTTATTCCAACGTTGAATGAGACCATCTTGAACGGGATCAGTCCCTGGTCGTGATACATCGCCACTACGGCGTCCCACTTCCCCTGGTTGGCGTAGTAAAAGAGGGTGTCTGCGGGGAGAGGGCCTGTAACCGTGACCCCGAGCTTTCTTGCTTCGGCTACGGCGGGCGCGATATGGACGATCTCCTCGTCGCCGAAAGCCCCCGACTCCCCGGCGTGGGGGTTCAAGCCGCAGACGACCAGCTTGGGATCTTTTATCCTGAATTGGTTAACGAGCGCGCGGTACGTGATGTTTATAACCGAAAGCACGCTTTCCTTTGTTATGAGCTTCGGGACTTCTCTGAGAGCGGTGTGAATCGTAACGAGAACGACCCTGAAGTTTCCGCCTTCGAACATCATCACCGCATCATTCGCGCCCGTGAGCTCTTTCAGCATCTCCGTGTGCCCGGGGAATTTCGATCCGGCGAGGTGTGTAGATTCCTTACTGATCGGCGCCGTGACTATCGCATCGATCTCGCCTGACACCGCGGCCTTCACCGCCTCCCGGATGTAAGCGAGACTTGCCTCTCCCGCCTTCCTGTCCACCCTGCAGGGCTTGAGGTCGCCGGTCCCGTATTTGAAGGGATCGAAAATCCGGCAGTTCAGTTTCATGCCCGTGAGGCTGGCCGCGGATTCCAGAACTTCACGGCTCCCGTATATTACGGGTGAGCAGATGTCAGTTACCTCGCTCGCGTTTACGGCCTTTACGACTATCTCCGGGCTTATCCCGTTCGGGTCGCCCATAGTGATTCCGATTTTAGGCTTGTTGCTCATACCGGGACTATTTTAAACGGGGGAGTACATTATGTATAGAAAAAGGTTCGCACGGACGATCACCGCTCGAATCTAAACAGTCTCTCCGCATTCTCGGTCGTGACCTCGGCGATCTCCTCGGGCGATACGCCTCTCGTATCGGCGATCGTCTCCGCAACATATTTCACGTAGGCGGGCTCGTTCGTTTTTCCCCTCAAAGGCACGGGTGCGAGGTAGGGGGAGTCGGTTTCGATCAGCAGCCTGTCTCCGGGGATTTTCTTAGCCGCATCCCTTATCTCTTCCGATTTCTTAAACGTCGCTATCCCGGAAAATGAAATATAGAACCCAAGGTCGAGATACTTTCTGGCCGTCTCGTAATTCCCTGTAAAACAGTGTATTACTCCGGTCCTCTCCGACACTTTCTCGGTCTTGAGTATGCCTATGAGATCCAGGTCGGCGTCCCTGGCATGGATCACGATAGGGAGACCGACGCGGTACGCAATGCCGATGTGCGCGGCAAATGAATTTATCTGCGCGTCCTTTTCGGAGTTCAGGTAGTGATAGTCGAGTCCCGTCTCACCCACGGCCACGACCTTGCCCGCGCCCGCCAGCGTCTCGATCTCTTTCAAGACGCCGCTGTCGGCGGTCTTTGCCGCGTGGGGGTGGATACCCACTGCGGCGAATACGTTTTCGTATTTTTCCGAGATCGATACCGTATCGCGGGAGGACGCAAGGTCAGACGATATGGCTATGATTCTCCCTATCCCGTTCTCCCGCGCCCTCGCGAGTGTTCCCGGCAGGTCGTCGAGAGAATCCAGATGGGCATGGGTATCGATGAGCATTACTTCTTGGTCTTGTCCTTTATGAGAGTCAGGGCGTGAATCGTGGAGTCGGTTTTACGGCCTAATTTAATTTGCTCGCCCTTCTCTTTGAGCAGGTCGGTCAATTCGTTTAAAAACTGATTAACGTCTTTAAAAGATCGATATACGGACGCGAACCTCACGTATGCAACTTCGTCTATCTCGTAGAGCTTGTTTATTACCCTTTCGCCTATCTCGCTGCTTTCAACTTCCCTGTCGCCCCTTTCCTGAATCACTCTTTCCAGGTCGGAGACGAAGTTCTCGATGACCTCCATGCTTATAGGCCGTTTCTCGCACGCCTTTATCATTCCGGCGATTATCTTGCTGCGGTCGAAAGGTTCCCTTACCCCGCCTTTCTTGATGACGAGGAGCTCCATTTCCTCGACCCTTTCGTATGTCGTGAACCGGCTTTTGCAGCTAAGACATTCCCGGCGTCTCCTGATCGACGTATCTTCCTTTGCGAGACGCGAGTCTATTACCTTACTCTCCAGGCTTGTGCAGAACGGGCATTTCATCTAAATGAGCCTGTGCCTATAAACGGGGAATTGGCTGCAGAGCCCCCGGACGTCGTCCTTTATCCTCGAAAGCACTTTCTCGCTGCCCGGGTTGTTTAAGGCCTCTTTTATGAAATCAGCTATTATTTCTATCTCTTTTTCTTTCATTCCTCTCGTGGTGACGGCGGGCGTGCCTATCCTGATCCCGCTCGTTACGGCCGGTGGACGCGGGTCAAACGGTATGGCGTTCTTGTTTACGGTTATTCCGGCCTGCTCGAGCGTCTCCTCCGCGATCTTTCCGGTAAGCTCGGTCTCCCTCAGGTCTACGAGAACGAGATGCGTATCGGTGCCGCCCGAGACCAGTTTGAGCCCCATTCCGGTCAGGCGTTCTCCGAGCTTTTTAGAGTTCCTGACGATCTGTCTCTGATATTCCTTAAAGCCCGGCTCGAGCGCTTCTTTAAAAGCGACCGCCTTAGCCGCGATGACGTGCATTAAGGGCCCCCCCTGCGTGCCCGGGAACACCCTGCTGTTGACCTGCTTTTCCTGGCTTTCCTTCATCATTACCATGCCGCCCCTGGGCCCTCTCAGGGTCTTGTGTGTGGTCGTAGTTACGAAGTCGCAGTGGGGCACTGGGTTCGAATAGAGCCTGGCCACCACGAGTCCCGCCGGGTGAGCGATATCCGCCATCAGAAGGGCGCCCGATTCGTCGGCAATTTCCCTGAATTTCGCGAAGTCGATGTCCCTCGGATACGCGCTCCATCCGGCGACTATGAGCTTAGGCTTGTGCTCGAGGGCGAGCCTCCTTACTTCGCTGTAGTCGATCAGGTTCGTATCCTCGGTGACTCCGTACGGTACGACGTTATATAGCCTCCCGGAGAAATTTACGGGGCTCCCGTGAGTCAGATGTCCGCCGTGTGCGAGGTTCATCCCGAGTATGGTATCCCCCGGCTCGAGGCATGCGAAGTAAACGGACATATTGGCCTGAGCGCCCGAGTGGGGCTGCACGTTCACCGCATCGCAGCCGAAAAGCGCCTTTGCCCTGTCCCTCGCCAGGTTCTCGGCGATGTCCACGAACTCGCACCCGCCGTAGTACCTCTTCCCGGGAAGCCCTTCCGCGTACTTGTTCGTCAGCACCGAGCCCAGGGCTTCCAGAACCGCTTCGCTCACGTAGTTTTCGGAAGCGATGAGCTCCAGTTTATACTCCTGGCGTTCGACTTCGGACTTTATTGCGCGGTAAATTTCGGGATCGACAATTTCGAGCTTCGACATCTGACACATACCCCCTCAATTTAAGTAAAGCCTATCCAAGATTGGACGAATTGGCAAGCAGGGCGCCGTTCCCGGATGCGGGCTGCAGGCCCGATAGCGGGCAATCAGAATGGAGTATCGCAGGAAGGAGTGGCAGCCGGTAGTAATATATGTTATTAATTAACGCCCGTAAGGCGAGGCTGGCGGATTGCATGTGTATGAGTATTTTATTACAATTAAGTCCGGCTCTCGGTAATTTAGAAAAATATGTGCATATGAATCAAGGCCGGGCAGCCGCGGTTGTTTTCTTCGCCGGATTCGGTCTCACTGGATTTTTACTATGAAGAGCAAATTGAAACAACAAATTGTGACGGAGCTTGATCTAAGACAGGAAGCGCCCGATCTTGTAGGTCCTGTCGGTACATTCCGGGACGACGGGCGTTCCACCGCCCAGAGTATGAACGAGGCTTTGAGCAGCAGGGACTTCTTTCTCGGCCTTTTGGAGAATGCGCCCGAGGTTTTTTTCAGTCTCACCCCGGAAGGCGTTATTACCTACATCAATCCCGCGTTCGAGACTCTGACGGGATGGAAGCGCGACTTGTGGATAGGCAGACCGTTTTCCGATCTGCTCGTTAACCAGGCGGGAGTCAATGCGGCTCATGGCTGCCTTAAATTCGAGAACGGCAGGAAGAGCAGGGTCTTTGAAGCGGACATCCTCGTATGCGGGGGCGGTTCCATAAGCGCCGAAGTGTCTGTTTCCTTTCAGGTTACCAGAGGCGAGTTCCCGGGCATCATCGGCTCTGTAAGGAATAACACCGACAGGAAACGTTCCGATGAGGCGCACACGCTTCAGGAAAAGCGCATCAGGTCGCTATATGAGATTTCCGCGGCGTCAGGTGTGGGAATCGATACGCAGATCAACGAGACCCTCAAGACCGGGGCGAATATGCTGTGTCTGGAGATCGGCATAATAAGCCGTATCGCCGGCAAGTCGTATACGGTTTTGTATTGTTACGATGAGAGGGGTGTTGTAAAACAAGGTCTTGACGTCGATGTCGAGAAGACATACTGCAAGATAACACTTGCCGCCGATGACGTTATCGCCCTTGATAATGTCGGGGAGTCCGCTTACAGGAATGAAGAGTGTTACAGGAATTTCTGTCTCGAGTCCTATATAGCCGTTCCGTTAAGGATCAACGGCAGGGTGTTCGGGACGCTCAATTTTTCAAGCCCGCGCAGGAGGCAGGAGGTCTTCGCGCAAGGTGACAGGGATTTTATAAAGCTCATGGGGCGCTGGATCAGCACGATGATAGAGCGCAAAAGAGCGGAGGATATGCTCAAGGACAAAGAACAGTTATACCGAACGCTCGTCGAGAATGCGCATGACCTCATAGTCGAGATATCGTTTGACGGACGCTTCCTGTATGTCAGCTCGAACCATAAAGAGATATTGGGGTACGAACCCGAAGAGCTGTTGGGCAAGAATTCGTTCGATTTCATGCATCCTGACGACCGGGCGGGGACTATGTCCGCCTACATTCAGGGGTTCAGGGCGGGGAAAGCCGGGAAAGCGGTATACAGGTACAGGCACAAAAACGGAGAGTGGCGCTGGCTGGAAGCAACCGGTAAACCGTTCAGAACCTCCTCGGGGGAGATCAGGGTGATAGTCGATACGCGCGATATCACGGAGCGGAAAAAGGCCGACGAACAGATACAGGAATCGCTCGTGCGAAAGGAGTCGCTGCTGAGGGAGATACACCACAGGGTAAAGAACAACCTTCAGGTGATATCGAGCCTGCTGAGCCTCCAGTCCGATTATGCGAAAGACGAGGAATCACTGGCCGTTTTCTATGAGAGTCAGAGCAGGATATCCACAATAGCCCTGATCCACGAAAAGCTCTACCAGTCGAGGAACATCGACGAGATAAAAATGCTCGACTATATAACGGACCTGACAAGGAACCTGCTCAGGGTCTATAAGGATTTCGGGGAGAATATACACGTCCAGATAAACGCGTACGATATCTCGATCGATGTCGATCAGGCGATCCCCTGCGGGCTGATAATCAACGAGCTTTTCTCGAACTGCCTCAAGCACGCCTTCAATTATCCGGGCGGCGATAATCCGGCCGAGAGGGCCAGGAACAAAGTGTCGGTGGAGATATCCTCGGATTCGGACGGAATTCTTACCCTCTCGGTAAGGGACAACGGAGTCGGATTCCCCGCTGATATAGACGTCCGGAATACGAATACCCTCGGTCTTCAGCTAGTCTGCACTCTCGCTGATCAGCTCAAGGGGACGGTGGAGCTCCGGAACGAGAACGGGACCATGTTCAATATCGTTTTCCCGATATCAACGAAGAAAACCGGAGCGCAGGGTTAGGGGTGGCAGAATCAGGTGTTAATCAGAACGTCGAAGCCCCCGAGATTAACTTTAGCGGCAAGCCCGCTCTTCCAGCATATGTCCCTTGCGTGTCCCTGCAGCTCTTTTGGCACCATGAGGGTAAATTTCACGCCGAGTTCGGAGAGCGCCTTCCATTTAGGGACTCTCTCGTTATTAATCGTCTCTCTTGTTTCCACTTCGACTATCTGCACGACCTGGCCGTAATTTACGAGGACTATGTCCGGATATTTTCCCTTGTAATCGTAGTTAGTTTCTGCGCCGGGGTTGATGCGCACTTCGCTGTAAAGCCTCGAATACTTCTCGCGCACTTTCCTGATGACCCAGTCGTGGAGGAACTGTTCATCCGTTGATCTTGCCATATCTCTCTCCCCACATGAGCTTGGTCTTTAAAATAGTGAAGTAATCTCTGAAAGGGGATTTAATAAGTTTTACGACGGTATCGGATTTCCTTACCTCTATCACGTCCCCGGTCTTGAGCCTGATCCCGATCTGCCCGTCGAGTGTCAGGTAAGTGTCGGGCTCCTGTGTGGTTATTTTTATTTCGACCTTCATTTCGTTGGAAACCACGAGCGGCCTGTTTGTCAGCGTATGGGGACATATCGGGGTAATAATAGTGACCGGCAGGGCAGGGTGAACAATCGGCCCTCCGGCCGAGAGTGAATAAGCGGTGGAACCGGTAGGCGTCGAGAGTATAATGCCGTCTGCCTTGTAGGTCGTAACGTGCGACCCCTCTATGTAAATTTCCAGGTCTATTATCCGGGCGACGGCCTCTTTGTTTATGACCACGTCGTTCAGAACCTCATAATGCTTCGCGCCGGTCTTCCCCCTCCGGACCGTCGTCCGGAGCATCTGCCGGTCCTCGATTTCATAATCGCCGCTCAGGATCCTCTCCATCATCGGATATATCTCGTCAACGGTAATCTCGGTGAGAAACCCGAGTCCTCCCAGATTTATTCCCAGGATCGGCGTCCCGTGTTCGCAGGCGAGCCTGGCCACGCGGAGGAACGTCCCGTCCCCTCCGAAGACGAGTATGATGTCCACGAGCTCCGGGATTTCGGCGGCGGGGACTGATTTCCGGCGGCGGATTTTTTTCCCGATCTCTTGCTCGAATATCACCTCGACGCCCCTCGCGTTAAACCACACGCTCAGGTCTTTCGCTATCTCGCAGGCCTTGTTTGTGTTGGTCTTCCCAATTATCCCGATTCTCAAAATTCCTTACCTCGCGTGAGGGACACGGACTTCTCTGAATTATAGGCGATATCGGTCGATAAATACAGCACCCCGGATGCGGAATAAAAGAATCGGAGCGCGCCCATGAGCAGGGCGGTATCTATACCGGCTTTAAAGAGTTTTCTCTCCCGCCTGCATCAGAAGATATGATTTTATGAATTCGCTCAGGTCGCCGTCAAGAACCGGTTCGACGTTCCCGGTCTCGAATCCGGTCCTGTGGTCCTTTATCATCCTGTACGGATGAAGCACGTAGGAGCGTATCTGGCTGCCCCACCCGATCTCTTTTTTCGTGGCATGCATCTCGTCTATCTTTACCCTCTGTTTCTCCTTCTCGAGCTCGTAGAGCCTGGCCTTCAGCACCTTCATCGCCGTCGCCCGGTTCTGGTGCTGGGAGCGTTCGTTCTGGCAGCTGACGACTATCCCGGACGGCATGTGGGTTATTCTTATTGCGGAATCTGTCTTGTTGACGTGCTGTCCGCCTGCGCCGCTAGCCCGGTAGGTATCCACCCTCAGGTCTTTCTCATCTATCTCGATCTCTATGTTCTCGTCGATTTCAGGGGATACGAACACCGATGCGAACGAAGTATGCCTTCTCTTATTCGCGTCGAACGGGGATATCCTGACTAACCTGTGGACCCCGCTTTCACACTTCAGGTAGCCGAAGGCGTAATCGCCCTTCACGAGGAACGTCGCGCCCTTCATGCCGGCCTCGTCCCCCTCCTGATACTCAATAAATTCAGTTGTAAAACCGTTCAACTCGGCGTATCTCAGATACATTCGGAGCAGCATCTCGGCCCAGTCCTGAGCTTCGGTGCCCCCTGCCCCCGCGTTGATCGAGACGATCGCGTTCCTCTCGTCGTCGGGCTCGCCGAGTATCCGTTTGAACTCGAGCGTCTCTACCCGGCTCTTGATCTCGGAGAGCTTCTCACTGGCCTCCCTCGCCGCCGCCTCGTCTCCCTCCTCGATGGAAAGCTCCTCCAGTACCTCCACGTCATCGAGGTCGCTCGATAGTCTCTTCAGGCCGTCGAGAGCGTCTTTAATACGGGACTGCTCCCTCAGGATTTCCTGCGCCTTCTCGGCGTTGTTCCAGAAACCCTCCTTCCCCGTTATCTCTTCTAATTCTTTAAGGCGCAAATTCTTTCCTGGGAGGTCAAAGAAACTCTCCCAATACTATCAGTCTCTTCTTAAGTTCCTGTATCTGCTCTTTATTTTCTCCAAACATGCCGTTCTCCCTTTTTCTGTATCTGAATAATATATGGGTTGAGAATTCAAAAGCAAGGAAAGTTGAATTATCCGTAGTTTTGGGTAGATTCTTATGGTTTTAATACGGCTTCCATAAGCAAGATACAACGCTGGAACATGTCGGCGGGTTTCATACCGGTACCGCGGGCGAGGCAGGAGCGCCTGCCGGGGCATCGTAAGATTCGACAGTCCGGCCTAAAAAATTCGAAAGCAAAATCATTACAGAGGAGAATCAGAAAGTGAAAAATTACATATTTACTCCGGGACCGGTCGCTGTCCCAAGCGAAATTCTCATTGAGATGGCAAAGCCCATCATGCACCACAGGACGAAGGAATTCGAGGCCATCTTTGCGGAGGTAAGAGAGGGGCTTAAATACATTTACGATACGAAGCAGGAGGTATTTGTCCTCGCTGCCTCCGGAACCGGGGCTATGGAGGGGGCAGTGGTGAATACGCTCTCCCGCGGCGATAAGGTGCTCGTAGTCAACGGAGGCAAGTTCGGGGAGAGGTGGGGAAAGATTTGCCGTGCGTTCGGCCTCGACACCCAGGAGCTCATGGTCGAGTGGGGCCATTCGGTCGATCCCGCTGAGATAAAGAAAGCTCTCGATAAGGATCCGTCGATACGCGCCGTCCTGGTACAGGCGAGCGAGACCTCCACGGGCGCAATGCACCCGACCAAGGAAATCGCCGATATTACCAGACATAGAGACGACGTTATTCTGATAGTCGACGGCATCACGGGCGTGGGCGTATTCCCGCTCCCTTTCGACGAGATCGGCATAGACGTCATGGTAGGCGGCTCGCAGAAGGCGTTCATGCTGCCTCCGGGACTGTCGTTCGCCGCCATGAGCGAAAAGGCCTGGAAGTTCAATAAGACTTCGGACCTCCCGAAATATTATTTCGATTTCAGAGCCGCACAGAAAAACGCGGAGAAAAACACGACCCCTTATACACCGGCCGTAACCCTGATTATCGGACTTGCCGCCGTGCTGAGGAGGTTCAGGGAAGAGGGAAGGGAGAGCATGTTCAAACGTCACGCCAAGCTCTCTCTCGCCATGAGGGAAGGGATGAAGGCGTTAGGGCTCGATATATACGTGAAGGACGTCCCGAGCCCCGCGCTCACTACGGTGATCGCCCCGCCCGAAATAGGCTCTTCGAAAGTTATCAAGGCCCTCAGCAGCGAATTCGGCATTACTGTCGCCGACGGTCAGGACCAGGCCAAAGGAGTGATATTCAGAGTTTCACACATAGGCGATATAGACAAGACGGATACGTTGTTCTTCATATCGGCCATAGAAAGCGTGCTGCACAAGCTCGGCTACAAGTTCAATTACGGAGCCGGTACGAAAAAGGCGTCTGAAATCTTATTCGGAGATCAATAGAGGGAGCGTTCTCAAGGGCTTTTATTGACCTGAGGCGCCCGGCGGCAGTTGAGAAAAATAAGGTTTATCCACCTCTCCGACATTCACATCGGCCTCCTCACGCACGGCAGGCTGAACCCGTCGACGGGACATAACACCAGGCTCGAAGACATACTAAAATGTCTCGATCACGTGCTGGAGACGGCCGCCCGGGAATCCGTCGATCTCATACTCATAGCGGGCGATGTGTTCCACAGGGAGAACCCGCTTCCCGCGGAAGAAATAGAATTCGCGCGCAGGATCGGAAAGGCGGCCGGTAACGGCGGAGCCCGTGTCGTCATGGTGCTCGGGAACCACGACTACTCGTCTTCCGGCATAGGCGCGTCCGCCGTGGAAATCTTCCCCGCCCTCGACATCGAGGGCGTGACTATTGCCAGAAAACCCGGAGTGATCGAAGTAAACACGAAAAGCGGTTCGGTCCAGGTCGCCTGCCTCCCGTGGGCGGGCAGGGGCGCACTGCTCTCAAGGGAAGAGTACAGGTCTCTTTCCTCTCAGGAGCTTCAGACGGAGATCGAAAGGAGACTGATCGCGATAATCCACGGCCTCGCCGAGAAGACCCAGCCGAAGGACCCTGCCGTATTACTCGCGCACGTGGCGGCTCGCGGTGCGAGACTATCCGGTACGGAAACGGACACGCTTTCGATCTCTGACCCGGTTATACCGGTGACGGTGCTCGCGGACCGCGCATTCCAGTATGTCGCGCTCGGTCACATACACAGGTTCCAGGACCTGAACGAGGGCGACGTCCCCCCGGTAGTTTATTCGGGAAGCATCGAGAGGATCGATTTCACCGAAGAGAAGGAGAAAAAGGGTTTCGTGCTCGGCGAAATCTCGGAGTCGGAAACGGGATGGAAATGCATCTATCAGTTCAGGGAGACCCCGGCGAGGAGATTCATAACCATCGATCTCGGAGAGATTGACGAGGGCCGGAGGAATCTGCCCATCCCGGGCGGAATTTCTCCCGTGGATTTAGAGGGGGCGGTAGTCAGGATCAGATACGAGGTCGGGGGCCCCGGAGAGGGGGTCGATGAGAGGGAGTTAAGGTCCGCGTTCGGGGGCGCTCAGACGCTCAAGATCGAGAGGGTCTTCTCTAAACCCAAAAAAACGATGAGGCAGACCGAGCTCTCGAAGACCATGAGCGTGCTCGACGCGCTCGACAAGTATGTACAATCGAAGCCTGAGCTTAAGAAGATAGGGGCCGAGATGAAATCCTCTGCGGAAAAGCTCCTCCGGGAGGACGAGTAATCATCCCGCTCATTTCCCGCCCGCTCCGTCCTCGTAGCAAGTGCTGTTGGCGGACCCGCACTCTTTTGTTTCCAGCTGAAGCGTAACGTGGGTGATGTGGAATCTGCCCGACAGCTGGTCCTTGATATCGCTTATGAGCTCCTCACTCTTATACATGTCGTCCACGACCAGGTGTGCGCTGAGGGCGTCGAATCCCTGAGTGAGAGTCCACGCGTGGAGGTCGTGCACGCCGAGCACGCCTTCGTGGGAGCATATAGAGGCCTGAACGGCTTTGAGGTCGACTCCCCGCGGCGTGCCTTCGAGCAGTATATGCGCCGACTCCTTTAAAATAACCCACGCGCTCCTCAATATAAGGACCGAGACGAAGACGCTAATGATGCTGTCCGCGTAATACCATCCCGTCAGGAGCATCACCACGCCCGCGACTACTGCTCCCGCGGAACCAAGCGCATCGCTTATAACGTGATATAACGCGCCCCTGATGTTTAAATTCGCGCTCTTGTACCTGGACAGCATATAGGCCGAGCCTAAATTCAGGAGCAGGCCCACGGTTGCCACGACCGTCATCTCCAGGCTTTTCACCTCCCGGGGGACCTTAAACCTTTCGTACGCTTCTATGATAATGACGCCCGAGATAACGAACAGGAGTATCCCGTTGATGAGCGCGGCAAGGATTTCAGCCCTGTAAAACCCGTAGGTATTGCTGAGTGTCGGCGGTTTAACCGAGAACCAGAGAGCGAGATACGCAAGGGAGAGCGCAAATACGTCCGTCAGCATATGCGCCGCGTCCGAGAGGAGAGCGAGACTGCCCGTATAGAACCCTGAAGCCGCCTCCACCACCATAAACGTGGCGGTAAGCATGAGGACGACGATGAGCGTCTTTTTTTCTTTCGTATTTTTTATGTCGTGAGAGTGTTCGTGGCGCTCCATCGGAATAAAAATACATAGACCCGGTCCGTGAGTCAAAGAACCGTTTTGCCGGCGCTATCTTTAAGTCGGCGGGTTCATCGCGGTCTTTTTAAAATGCTTTTCCCTGAGCGGGCCGCTGTCGATCTCCGATATCAGATAGGCTATCTGATACTGGTCGCCCGGGTAGAAATAAAGCTTTATCCCCTGAGGCGTTACAAAATACAGCCCCTCTTTTCTGGTATTATCCGGGAGGTCCACTTCGTAGACCGGAAAGCCTACCGTGCCCCCGCCGATGTTGATGGATCTTCTTTCGTCCCTGAGTTTCCTTACGCTCTCCGCGATCTCCCAGACCCTTGGAAATATCTGACCTTTTACCGTTAGCTTCATTCCCGACCCCTCAAGTCCCGGTCCCGCCTGATTAGGACTTTGGACGGCAGCTTATTCCTTTTATATTTTTGATATTTGCACCTTCGTAATTATTCCCACACATGTAATAATCATATCCAGCTTTTTGTCCCGCTCATAGACGTACCGCTCTCCGAGCTTATTCCCGCATACCGTGCATTCTCCCGCGCCGCCGGCCGTGTCCCGCTTCCCGCATTGTGCGCAATGCATTCCCTTCTCTTCATACCATGCGAGATGAGAGTATATGAGCTCGTTAAGCCCCCTCTTCCCGAGCGAGTCCGCCCACTCGGACAGGTCGCGTATCATCTGTGCCCTGACCCTTTCCGGAACTTCTGCGAGCTGCCCCGAATATATCTCTTCTTCGTTCACCAGGATTCTGCAGTAAAAAGTGGAAAGCTCTTCCATGTCCTGCCGTATTTTATCTGCTCATGGCCTCTGCTCCAAGGACCCTGGATACCGCGATCTGGATCTGGTCCACGGAGAAAGGTTTTTTAATGATATTATAAGCGCCCTCGTCCGTGAGCTCGTCGGGGAGCTGTTCTCCCGGCCTTGAGCTTATTATAACCACGGTTGAGTTAGGGTCTATCATTTTGATTTCTCTCAGAAGCTCGAGGCCGTTTTTATTAGGTATCGAGAAGTCGAGGAAGGTAATGTCGAAATGATTCTTTTTTATAAGCTCTATCGCCTGTTCGCCGGTTTCAGCTGTCATCACGTTATGTCCCGTGCTCGAAAGGCATTCACTCACGATGTCTCTGATGAACTCCTCGTCGTCGATGATGAGCACATTCCCTTTTCTCCTGAGCTCGATCACCTTCGCGTTCTGGAATTTCTCTGCCGGTTCAGATTCCGGGGCCTTCGAGACGGTTTGTATATTCGGGAGGTGTATCGTGAATGTGGTGCCCTTGTTGAGCTCGCTCGAGACTTCTATCCTGCCGCCGTGTCTCTCTATGATCGCGTATATGACGGAAAGTCCGAGGCCCGTTCCCGATTTCGATCCTTCGCTCTGTTTTGTCGTGAAGAACGGCTCGAATATCCTGGGCAGGTTCTCAGGAGGAATGCCCGCCCCCGTATCCGAGAAGTCGATTCTCACGAAATTACCGGCGAGCTTCGTGCTGATGGCTATGGCGCCGCCCTGGGGCATGGCGTGTTTCGAGTTGATTGCCAGATTGAGGAACACCTGCTGTATCTCCCCGAGGTTCATCCTGATAACCGGGACCTTCTCGTAGCTCCTGAGTATCCTTATGCCTTCCGTCTCGAAGGTGTGTTCTACGAGTCCCAGGGCGTCGTCAATTATGCCCTCTATCTGTGCGACCTGGAATTTTTCTCCTTTTTGTCTCGAGAAGGAAAGGAGCTTGTTCACTATCTCGACAGCCCTGTCGGAAGCCTTCTCTATCACCTTGAGGTCTTTCCTGGCGCTGTCCAGGTCCTGTCTCGTGAGCGCGAGGCTCGTATAACCGATAATGCCGGAGAGTATGTTGTTGAATTCGTGCGCCACTCCGGCGGCCAGCTGCCCTACGCCCGACATCTTCGCCGAGTGTATTAGCTGTGCTTCGAGTTTCTTTTTTTCCGTTATATCCTCCGTCGCGGCTATCACGCCGAAGATCTCTTTCGTCTCGAAGTCGATCAGCGGCGACAGCGTTACTTCGAGAAACTTATTGTCGTGCCTCACCTCGTGTTTCGTCGAATACGACGGGTCGCTCAATATCTTCGGTACTATGGTGTCAAAATTAATCCCCTGGAATAATAAGCTCAGTTTCTCACCCGCGCAGCTCCTGCCGAATATCTCGGAGGTCTTCGGGTTTGCGGTTTCGACGACAAGGTCCCTGTCTGTCGTTATAATGCTCTCGATCGTGCTGTTGAGCGTGTTCTCGAGCTGTCTGTTCCTCTCCCGCACCTTGAGCTCGAGGTTGGTGTTCAATTCCTTGAGGTCGCTCAGCAGGCGGGTGTTCTCCTTGTAGAGCTCGTACCTGTCGGCGGCGTGCTCGATCACGTTCCTGAGTTTCCCGTAATCGAGAG
>JAHKKQ010000139.1 GCA_020027805.1 Candidatus Dadabacteria bacterium | reverse complement strand
CGCCATACACCCCGACCCCGCCGCGGTTATGGCCTGCCTGTATTTGCTGTCCTTCACGTCACCCGCGGCAAATACCCCGGGGATGCTCGTCTCGGTGCTCCCGTTCTTCGTTATAAGGTATCCGAGAGCGTCCATCTCGAGCGTTCCCTTGAAGAGCTTCGTGTTCGGGTTGTGACCTATGGCGATGAATACACCCTGGACCGCCCTTTCCGAGGCCTCGCCCGTCTTCGTGTCCCTGAGCCTCACACCTCTGACTCCGCCCTCCTGGTCTCCCACTATCTCCTCCACTTCCGCGTTCCAGATGAAATCGACCTTAGGGTTTTTCAGCGCCCTGTCCTGAAGTATCTTTGATGCGCGTAGCTCGCCTCTCCTGTGGACGATGCTCACCCTGGATGCGAACTTCGTAAGGAACGTGGCTTCTTCGAGCGCGCTGTCCCCGCCCCCCACTACTATCAGATCCCTGTCCTTGAAGAAAAAACCGTCACAGGTGGCGCAGGTCGAAACTCCGCGCCCCAGTAATAGTCTTTCAGATTCTATACCAAGCATCTTGGCTGATGCCCCTGAAGCGATGATAAATGAATCGGCTTCGATGACCGTATCTCCGGCGGTGATTTTAAAGGGCCTCTTCGAGAAATCGACAGCGGTTACGGTTTTCATCACGCACTTGGCCCCGAACCTCTCCGCCTGTTTCCTCATCGAATCCATGAGCTCGGGTCCGAGTATCCCTTGAGGGAAGCCGGGGAAATTTTCCACCTCGGTCGTCAGAGTCAGCTGGCCGCCCGCCTCCATCCCCTCGAACACTACCGGCTCGAGATTAGCCCTGGCCGTGTATAGAGCCGCGGTTAACCCTGCCGGCCCCGAACCCATAATCACGACCTTGTGTCTTCGTTTCAAATCCTTTATGTCGGTCATATCCGCTCCTGAAGCATATGAATCTTCCGCAAACTCCGCTTTATACTACATACGGGAAGCGGTTTTTCAAGTTACACCCGCCCCGCAAAATACCGATTAATTTTAGATAGCCGGGGGCGGGGGAAAGATTCAAACCGGGATTTCGCCGTAGGGCTAGGCGCATCTGGTAGAATAATGATGTCGTGTGTTAATTCCCGAGAGAACGTATGGGTATCAAGAAACTGCCTCTGCATATTGTACATGAGTCGCTGGGCGCGGCCTTTCGCGAGTCGGGAGAATGGCTCGTCCCCGAGAGCTACGGCGATAGGCCGGGCGAGTACGAGGCGGCGAGGAACCGGGTCTCGATAGCGGATCTATCAGACCGCGGGAAGCTCCGTCTAGGCGGTAAGGAGCATCTGAAATTCCTTCAGGGCATGCTCACGAACGACGTTATAAAGCTCGAAGAGGGTAAAGGGATGTACGCCGCGATTCTCACGGTGAAAGGCAGGATGGTTTCGGATATGCGGGTCTACCGTGAAAAGGATTCAGTGTTATTGGATCTCGAGCCGGGGTTAAATACGAAAGTCGGTGAGCTCCTGAAGAAGTTCAGGCTCTCTTACAAAGCGAGCATAGACGACCTGACTGAAGGCACGGGTCTCCTTTCCATTCACGGCCCGCGAGCGCCCGATTTGTTGGGAGAAGTTCTCGGTGAGAAGAATTTGCCGGCGAACGAATTCGACCACGCGAGGGCATCCGTAGCCGGCCGCGAGGTGACCGTTATTAAAACCCGGAGGACCGGCGAAGAGGGTTACGATATCTACGCCCTCACAGACGGGCTCGCGGATGTCTGGGGGCTATTGATCGAGAAGGGGAAGGATTTCGGAATAAAGCCTGCAGGCAGAGATGCGCTGGAAATACTCAGGATAGAAGCCGGCATTCCCGTTTACGGGATCGACATGGACGAAGAGACCCTTCCGATCGAGGCAGGCATCTGGGACGCGCTCAATTTCGAAAAGGGGTGTTACGTCGGTCAGGAAGTGATAGCCAGGATCAAGTGGAGGGGCCATGTAAACTGGCATCTTCTTGGATTCGTTTCGGACGGGGGCAAGGTACCGGAAACAGGTTCGGAGGTGCTTCTGGGAGAGAAGAAGATAGGGCGCGTTACGAGCAGTGCCTTTTCCCCCGTCCTCGGAGAACCCATAGCCCTCGGCTACATAAGAAGGGAATTTAAAGAGCCGGGCACCCGGGTTGAGATAAAATTTCAGGACGGGTCTATCGAGCATGCCGAA
The DNA here is from genome assembly GCA_020027805.1 of Candidatus Dadabacteria bacterium. Lineage (GTDB taxonomy): Bacteria > Desulfobacterota_D > UBA1144 > Nemesobacterales > UBA2774 > 2-12-FULL-53-21. The sequence continues at coordinate 11,331 of JAHKKQ010000139.1, read as the reverse complement.
GTCGCCGCTCTCCCGTTCCTGGGCGGTCAAGCCGTTCAAAAGACGGAATAATCGTCTTTGGTTAAAAATTACTGCCCGTAATCCTTGATTTTATTTCCCCCTCTATTATAGTATCAGAAGGGTGTATTCTCTCAGGCCAAGAGCCAGTTAAGAAACAGGGTTGGTTATCTTTTATAAATCACTAATAACATTTTATTAATTTCTGTTCTATAATTTGGGTAGGAGGGTCTCGGATATGATATTCGATACAGTTCTGGGTTGGTTCTCAAACGACCTCGCTGTCGATTTGGGAACCGCTAATACGCTTGTCTATGTGAGGGGGAAGGGCATTGTCGCGAACGAGCCTTCGGTCGTAGCGGTGCAGGAAGATTCCAGGGGTATCAAGAGAATACTCGCCGTCGGCAAAGAAGCCAAGGATATGGTCGGTAGAACGCCGGGCTCGATCAAGGCGATAAGACCCCTGAAGGACGGAGTAATAGCGGACTTCGACGTAGCTCAGAAAATGCTTGAATACTTCATCCGGAAGACCCATAACAACAGGAAAAGTTTCGTCAGACCCAGGATTATCGTTTCCGTCCCCATAGGTATCACAGAGGTGGAGAAAAGGGCTGTAAGGGAGTCGGCCGAGGCGGCGGGAGCAAGGGAGGTCTATCTGATAGAAGAGACTATGTCGGCGGCGATCGGTGCCGGGATGCCCGTGACCGAGCCTACGGGGAACATGGTGGTGGACATAGGCGGAGGCACTACCGGCGTTGCAGTGATTTCCCTTGCCGGAATAGTGGTCAGCAAATCGATTAAGGTCGGCGGCGATAAGCTCGACGAGGCGATACTCCAGTACGTGAAAAGGAACTACAACATGCTTATCGGAGAAAGGACCGCCGAAGACGTGAAGAAGAAGCTCGGGAAAGTCCTCGGGAACGGCGACATAGGCTCCATGAACGTCAAGGGGCGTGATTTGCGGGCCGGGATTCCGCGCACTATCGAGATAACGTCAGAAGAGGTCAAAGAAGCCCTTACCGAGCCCGTCAGCCTGATTATAGAGGCGATAAAACAGACCCTCGAGAGAACACCCCCCGAGCTTGCCGCGGATATAGTGGACAGCGGTATTATGCTCACGGGCGGGGGCGCTCTGCTCGGGAACCTGGACCAGCTCATCAAGGAAGAAACTGGCCTGCCCGTAACACGGGCGGAGGACCCGCTAACGTGCGTAGTTTACGGCTCCGGGAAAGCGCTCGAGGAGCTCGATCTCTTGAGAGAGGTCAGCATAGGTTACTCCTGAAAATCAGCCGCGGTTTCTATGCGCCATGGTCCTTTTGCTGATATGATATAGACATGGGTTTCTTCAAGCGCCGCACCATACTAATCGTCCTTGTTCTTTTCTTTATAGCGATACAGCTCTTTTCACTCGATCTCAGGGAAAGGAACAGTCAGAACCCTGTATCCAAACTCGTCCTTAACATCACTTATTATCCGCAAATGGCAGTATCCGGGGTTACCGACAAAGCCGTGAGCGCCTGGCGGGATTACATCGACCTCATGCATGTAAACGAAGAGAACAAGAGGCTCCGGGAGGAGCTCCTCGCCCTCAGGCAGGAAAAGTTCGAGTCAGCGGAGATCAAGGCGCAGAACGCCAGGCTTAAAAAGCTTCTCGATTTTAAGGACGTATCTCTTTACCCCGTCGTGTCTGCGAACGTCATAGGCGCGAGTCCTTCCATCCTCCGCTCACAGGTAGTGATAGTAGACAAAGGCGCCGCGGACGGTATAACCGAGGGTATGCCTGTCGCCTCCTACAACGGGATAGTCGGGAGGATACTGCTGGCCAGCGATAAGAGCTCCGAGGTCCTCCTGATCACCGACCCTGTGAGCGCCGTCGACGCTTACATCCACAGGACGCGGGCGAGGGGAATCGTGAAGGGCGTGGGCAGCGGATGTGTCATGGAATACATCGAAAACAAATCCGATGTCAGCGTCGGGGACAAGGTCATTTCATCGGGCAAGGACGGGTTTTTCCCAAAAGGCGTCATAATCGGGACCGTCACCGATATAAGCCCCAGCGGGAGCTTTATCAGCGCGGGAGTTTCCCCGCATGTCGATCTGAACTCGCTCGAGGAGGTCGTCATAATTCAAAAATCCGTGAACAACGTGGTTCTAAATGAATAAGACAGTAACGTTCGTATCGCTGCTTCTCGTCTCTGTCCTCATAATAACGGTGCAGTCAACGCTCCTGTCCCCGAGAAACGCCGGGCATCTCATTCCGGACCTGAATCTGATCTTCATAGTTTTTCTCGCCGTTTATTCGGAAACGAGGGGGGGCTTTCTCCTGGCGGCGGGGAACGGGTATATGATGGACGTCCTCTCGGGGAATCTGCCGGGGACTTTTACAATTTCCCGCCTGAGCGCTTACATTCTCGTGCGCACCAGCTCCAACCATGTATATCTCAAGAAAGCGCTGGTCCTGGGGCTCGTTATATTCTTATCGACGATTTTTACTTGGACTTTTATCCTGACTATAATTAGAATAAAGAGTGACGCGGGCTTTCAGCTTTCTTTCGGCGATATAATTCTTCAAGGGCTTGTAAATTCGGTGGTCGGTGTGCCGCTCTTCTGGGCGGCGGGCAGGATACATGCAAGATTTCAGAAATAGACTCGTCATTGCGACCGTAATCCTCGGCATCGCGTTTCTCGGGCTGGTGTCGAGACTCTGGTTCCTCCAGGTCCTGAAGGGGGACGAGTTCGAGGCATTTTCCAGGGATAACAGGATAAGAATAGAAAGGGTGCCGGCTTCGAGGGGCAGAATACTCGATAGGTACGGCCGCGAGCTTGTCGTAAACAGGCCTTCCTTCGATGTATACGTCCTGCCCAAGGACGCGGGCGACGTCTCCGCCTTGTGCGTCAATCTGTCGATGGTGCTCAACGAAGACCCTAAAAAGATCGAGCAGAAGATACAGCTGGCGTCAAAAAAGAACCGCTTTAAACCCGTACTGCTGGCGCAGGATATCAACCGCGATCAGCTGGCTTACATAGAAGCGCGAAGAAGCTCCCTCCCCGGGCTGACTATAGAGGTCAATAATTTAAGACAGTACCCCCATGGACTGCTGGGCGCATCTTTCCTCGGGTATATAGGGAAGGTGAGCGAGGCGGAGCTCCTGGCGACCCCGGAGCTCAGCAATAACGGCCTAGTCGGTAAGACGGGTGTCGAGAAGACATGGGAAGGGTCGCTCCGCGGGAAGGACGGTTTTATACAAAAGGTCACCGATGCGCTCGGCAGAGAGGTGAATTCGAACCTCTTCCTGAAAGACCTGGTGAACAGGCAGAGCGTCCCCGGTAACGACGTCGTGATGTCCATAGACATCGATCTTCAGAAGGCCGCTGAAGACGTTCTTGCTTTAAGATGGTTCCGAGCGCGGCTGCGATGAAAGAAGGGGTTATACATCCCGATACGCTCGTGCATTGTCCGGGATACTACAGATTGGGCTCGCATGTCTACAGGTGCTGGAAGAAGGGGGGGCACGGCTGGATGAACATGAGGGAGGCTATAGTGCAGTCCTGTGACGTTTACTTCTACAGGCTGGCGGAAAAGCTCGGGATAGACCGTATGTCCAGGTACATGAATTTCTTCGGATTCGGATCGCCGACGGGCATAGGGATCGAAGAGCGGGCGGGGATCGCCCCGAGCAGGGAATGGAAGCTCGAGAAGTTCAAGAAGCCCTGGTATAAAGGCGAAACGATCGTTTCCGGAATCGGACAGGGCTACGTCAGCGTAACCCCGCTCCAGATCGCAATGATGACGGCCGCGATAGCGAACGACGGTACACTCCTGACCCCGAAGCTCGTCATTAAGGAGGTGGCTTTCAGCGGACAAACCGAGATGAACATTCTGCCCCCCAGGAGTGAGCTGCCCGTCGGTAAGGATACGCTCGCCCTGATCAGGGATGCAATGACCGGCGTCGTTAACGGTCCCGGGGGCACGGGTCGCGGGGCCAGGATCGAGAATATAACCGTTGCCGGCAAAACCGGTACGGCCCAGGTAGTATCGCTCGATTTCCAGAGCAGCGACAAAGCGCACAAAGACCACGCCTGGTTCACTTCCTTTGCCCCTGCCGAAGCCCCGGAGATCGCCGTCACGGTGCTGATAGAGCACGGGGGGAAAGGTGGAGCCGTGGCCGCCCCGCTTGCGAAGAAGATTATAGAAACCTATTTCCATTTGAAGAAAGAGAGAAAAGCAAATGATAATGTTTGACAGGAGACTGCTGCAGAGCTTCGGGTGGTCTCTATTCCTTATGACGCTGGCGTTTACGGCTATCTCTCTGATGAACCTCTACAGCGCGTCTTACCAGATCGGGCTCGGCTATTTTAAAAAGCAGGCGATGTGGGTATGCATCGGCATCTTCGCCATGCTCGTCATCTCTTTCGTCAACAATAAGCTGATAAAACAGTACGCACTTTATATTTATGGCTTCTCTCTGCTGCTTCTCCTGTTCGTTCTTGTTTTCGGCAAGGAGGTTTCGGGGTCGAAGAGCTGGATTACTATAGGTTCGTTCGCCACCATACAGCCCTCCGAGCTGGCCAAGATACCGATAATTCTCGCCATAGCAAGATTCTACGACAACGATTACGAAGGGGTGCCGTACGGCTTTCTCGATCTCATAAAGCCCGTGCTGCTGACTGCGCTGCCGCTCGGTCTCGTCATGCTCCAGCCCGACCTGGGCACGGCGCTTACGATGATACTCATATCGGGAAGCATGGTTCTCTTCATGGGAGTCGAGAAAAAGCTGATTATTCTCATTCTGGCAGTGGTCATAGGGTTTTCTTATCCGGCATGGCATTTCTTTCTCAAACCTTATCAGAAGGACAGGATCAAAACGTTCCTCGAGCCCTCGAAGGACCCCCTCGATTCCGGCTACAATGCGATCCAGTCCCAGATCGCTGTCGGCTCCGGCAGGTTCATGGGCAAGGGGTTCATGTCGGGCTCGCAGACCCAGCTCAGGTTCATCCCCGCCCAGCAGACCGATTTCGCCTTCTCCGTGCTTGCGGAGGAATGGGGTTTCATGGGAGGGTTCATGGCGCTTCTTCTTTATTTTATGATTATTCTCTGGATACTCGACACGGCCAGCCGAGCAAAAGACAAGTTCTCGGTCCTCGCGTGCTTCGGTATCGCGGCCATGTACTTCTGGCACGTAGTCGTCAACGTGGGTATGGTCATCGGCCTCCTCCCGATCGCCGGGGTTCCGCTCATGCTTTTGAGCTACGGAGGGTCATCCACTCTGACGGCGCTCCTCGGCATCGGTATCGTGCTCGGCATAAGGATGAGGAAATTCCCTGTCCAGGGTCAGGCGGTCGAGCTCAGGTAATCTCCTCCCCCCTGAGGTCTTCAGTGCTTGGTATACCCCCCATGCCTTTTGAGTGATGGAGCGCGCGGAGGATCGCATTCGCTGTCAGCTCCGCGGCTATGACGCCGATCAGGTTTGCGTCCCCTTCTATCTCACCGCACGATACCGCCATAACTACGTCCCCGTCCGCGATCGTATGTACGGGAGATATGACCCGCGCAAGCCCGGTCTGGGCGATGTTGGCTATCCTGCCGAGCTCGGATTTGGAAAACCGTGCGTTGGTCGCCGCCACCGCGAGCGTGGTGTTCTGGGATTTATCCTCCCTGAAAGTAACTCCCTGCTTTAGAAGGTTCACTGTTCCGGCGAATTTGCTTCCGCGCGGTGTAGTCCTTACGCCCGCGATAATTTTCCCGTTTTCCGGGGACACCACGTCCCCGAACGCGTTCACTACCACGAGCACGGCGACGATAATCCCGTTTTCGAATTTGTAACCCGACGTCCCTATCCCGCCCTTGGTCGCGTGATCGAGTCCGAGGAGCTTCCCTATGGTCGCCCCGGTCCCCGCGCCGATGCTCCCTTCCTCGACTCCCGAGGACCCGGCGTTGAGACACGCTTCGTAACCCATGCGGGCATCGGGCCTTATCCTCCCGTTCCCTATTCCGAGGTCGAATATCACGGCGGTCGGTACGGACGGAACGACCATGCCGTACCCGACACTGAGCCCTTTATTCCTTTCCTCGAGGAATTTCATGACGCCGCCCGATGCATCGAGCCCGTAGGCGCTCCCCCCTGTGAGCAGGATTGCGTGTACCTTGCCGAATGTATTGTGCGAGAGGAGCGAGTCTATCTGCCTCGTGCTTGTGCCGCCCCCTCTCAAATCAATCGCCCCTATGGCGGGTTTGTCGAAGAGGATTACGGTGCATCCGGTCACAGCGCCGAAATCGGAAGCATGGCCTACCCTTATACCTTCAATATCAGTAATTGAGATCATGTAGACTATTCTAAAATCATTATTTTTTATTTCAAAGTTTGCCCCGTTCACTCCTCCCTGCCTATAACTTGACAGGATATGATAATAGGATAAAATCTTCCACGATTTAAGGTTATTAGGGTTCGGGAGTTTGAGAATCTATAACTTGCTTTTATTTCAATAAAATATCCTGTGTTTACCCCAAATGATGATAAAAAGCGCGTGCGGTATAGGGAATGAACGGTGTTGTGTGACGGGATATTTATTCGGGCGTGACATGGAGCAGGCTTGAAATATGCATAACCCCAGACTGTTGTTAACATTACCTGTTCTGTTATTATTTTTCTCAGCAAATTATGTATTTGCTATAACCGATTCGAGGGATGTAAAGGACATCGGGATTGATGAAAAGACCGGAGTCTTTGTCCCCGGTGATATCAGTTTCACTACTGAAAGCAACGAGACTGTAGAGTTAAAAGACTTCTTCAATCCGTCTAAACCCGTAATATTAAACCTCGTCTATTTCGGCTGTCCGAGGTTGTGCAATTTTGCAACGGACGGGCTTGTTCAGGTAATGAACGAGCAGAGCTCGCTCGAGCTCGGAAAGGATTATAAAGTTTTGACGGTCAGCTTCGACCCGGAAGACACGCCGGAGCTCTCGGGCACAAAGGCCTCGAAGTACCGTGAAATGGTAAAGCACGGGGATCCGGGAATGGAGAATTGGGTATTTCTGACGTCCGACGCCGAGAACATCCGCCGGCTGACTGAAGCCGTAGGCTTCAGATATAAGGTCGACGGCGACGAATTCGCGCACGCATCAGCATTAATTATTCTCACTCCGGAAGGGAAAATTTCGAGGTACCTCCCGGGTATACAATACGAGCCCGGCGATTTCAGGCTGTCTCTCCTCGAAGCGTCCAGGGGAAGGATAGGCTCATCCGAAATGTTAAACAAGCTGCTTCTTTTCTGTTATGAATTCGATCCGGTGGGTAAGAAATATGCGCTTCAAGCCTTGAATATTGTCAAAGCCGCCGGAGCCGTTACGCTATTGTCGCTTTGCGGGATACTCACGTATTTCTGGAGAAGAGAGAGGAAGGAACCCGAATAGGAGAATGGAGGTTTAAAAGAGACACATGACTTGGATTCCCGAGGCAGCATCGAATCTGGCAAGCAAGGTTGACGGCGTATTACTGCTGATTACCATAATGTCGCTTGTCTTCTTCATACTCATTACCGTAGTGCTCGTATATTTCGCTATCAAATACAGGAGAAAGAGGGAAGACGAGGAAACACCCTACATCACGGGAAGCGAGCCCCTCGAGATAATCTGGACCGTGATACCCTCCATACTTCTCATCGTGCTTTTCGTTTACGGTTATGTGGTTTTCAAGGACATGAGGACTCCGCCTAAGGACGCCGTCGAAATTAACGTTCAGGGAAAGCAGTGGCTCTGGACGTTCGATTATTACAACGGCAAGAAGACGATAAACGAACTTTACGTGCAGTACAACAGGCCCGTCAGGCTCGTTATGGAGGCCCAGGACGTACTCCACAGCTTCTTCGTTCCCGGGTTCCGCGTGAAGCAGGACCTGGTACCCGGCAGATACACACAGCTACAGCCTGGACGGCTCTAAAATTGTAGGCCCTTCTTTCAAGGGCATTTTCGGTCATTCGGTCGAGTTACAGGACGGCTCCACAGTCGATGTGGACGAGAATTATATAAGACAGTCAATACTGGAGCCCCAGGCGCAGATTGTTAAAGGTTTTCAGCCGGTCATGCCGTCGTTCAAGGGTATTCTGAGCGATGAGGACGTAACGGCGCTCGTAGCGTATATAAAGACGTTAAAATAGATGTTCGTTTTCCAAGGAGGTTAGCTTTATGGCAAATCATACGATTGCCCATAATGTATATGTTCCCTTTCTCGAGAAAAAGGGGATATTGTCATGGATTCTTACTACCGACCACAAGCGCATAGGAATATTGTATCTGATTTCGATCTCGTTCTTCTTCCTCGTGGCGGGCGTGTTCGCCCTGTTGCTGAGATACGAGCTTCTGACCCCTGCTTCGGATTTTGTTCAGCCGCATACCTATAACGTGCTCTTCACGCTCCACGGCTCGATAATGGTCTTCTTCTTTATCGTCCCCGGCCTCGCCGCGAGCTTCGGCAACTTCCTGATACCCCTTATGATAGGGGCCCCGGACGTTGCGTTCCCGAAGCTCAACCTCGGAAGTTACTGGATTTACCTGCTGGGCACTGTAATAGTGCTCATAGCCCTTGCCAAGCCGGCCGACACCGGGTGGACGTTCTACACACCCTACAGCGCGACGACCGACACCGACGTTGTATTGATAACCCTGGGCGTGTTCGTTCTCGGCTTCTCGTCGATTCTTACTGGGCTTAACTTCATAGTCACGATTCATAAGATGAGGGCCCCCGGCATGACATGGCACAGGCTACCTCTATTTATATGGGCTTCTTACGCTACTGCGGTGCTGCAGCTTCTGGCGACGCCTGTCGTGGGGATCACGCTTCTCCTGTTAATAACCGAGAGAACACTGGGCGTCGGCTTTTTCGACCCGGCTAAAGGGGGAGACCCGGTACTGTTCCAAAACTTTTTCTGGTTCTATTCCCACCCCGCGGTCTATATCATGATCATTCCCGCTATGGGAGTCATTTCCGAGATCATTCCGGTTTTCGCGAGAAAGCCTATATTCGGCTATAAGGCAATAGCGTATTCGAGCCTCGGCATCGCGTTCATCAGCTTCCTCGTGTGGGCGCACCATATGTTTACGAGCGGAATTTCGGACATTGCAGCGACTATATTCTCATTCCTTACTTTCCTTGTCGCCATCCCGACGGCTATCAAGGTATTTAACTGGACGGCTACCCTCTACAAGGGGTCCATACACCTGCACTCCGCGATGTTATACGCACTCGCCTTTGTATTCCTCTTCACGATCGGCGGTCTTACGGGCCTCTTTCTGGGCGCCCTCGCCGCGGACATCCACCTTCACGATACCTATTTCGTGGTAGCTCATATGCACTACGTGATGATCGGCGGGACGGTCATGGGATTCTTCGGCGCTCTCCATTTCTGGTATCCGAAGTGGTTCGGCAGGATGTTTAACGAAACTGTGGCGAAGATAGCGTGGTTCTTCATTTTTATCGGTTTCAACGTAACGTTCTTCCCCCAATTCTTTCTCGGGGTACAGGGCATGCCCAGAAGGTACGCGACATACCCCGCGGAGTTCGAATCGCTCATGTCGCTTTCCACATACGGCTCCTGGATACTCGGTGCCGGCATAATCATCATGACGGTGAACCTCATAGCGGGTCTTATAAACGGAGAAAAAGCCCCTCAGAACCCCTACGGGTCGCTTTCCCTCGAATGGCAGGTGCCTTCACCCCCGCCGCTAGAGAATTTTGAGGAAATACCGCATGTGACCGACTGGTCGTACGGTTACGGAAAAAAGAAATAATCGGAGGCCCAAAAAATGGGAGATGGTAGCGTAGAACATTCACACGGACACCACATGGACCCCGCTGTCGAGTACAGCTCTTCTAAGCTCGGCATGTGGCTCTTCCTCGGGACGGAGATATTGCTCTTCGGGGGGCTATTTGCGGCATACGCGATTTTCCGCGCCAAGTATCCCGAGATGTTTTTCGAGCAGCACGTGGAGCTGAACAAGAAAATGGGCGCGGTTAACACGTGCATACTGATATTCAGCAGTTTGACCATGGCCATGGGAGTTTCGGCTATGCAGCGCGGGAAACAGAAGGTTACGGCTATCCTGATCCTGATAACGATACTCTGCGGCCTCGGGTTCGGCGTCGTGAAGTATTTCGAGTACAGCGCCAAGTTCCATCACCACATATACCCGGACACGAGCATTTTCTTCTCCCTTTATTTTCTTATGACGGGGCTCCACATGCTTCACGTATTCATTGGGCTTGCGATACTCGCGGTATTATTCGTCCTTACGCTCAAAGGAAAGTTCACGGCCAAGTACAATACGCCCGTCGAAGTAGGGGGGCTTTACTGGCACCTTGTAGACTTGATATGGATATATCTTTTCCCATTACTATATCTCATAGGCTGAAGGGAGGAAATGAAAAATGTCTACGCATTCACATGCCGAAGAACACCATATAACGAGCAATAAAACATATATTGTCGTATGGGCCGCGCTTATGGTAATGACGGCAATCACGGTATATGTGTCGTACATAAATTTCGGGACGTTCAACATCGTTATAGCGCTCGTGGTCGCTTCTATAAAAGCGTCCATAGTGGCCCTTTATTTCATGCACTTGAAGTTCGAGGACTCGATCACGTGGGTATTCGCGCTATTCCCGCTGAGCCTGCTGGCGCTGCTCATCGGTATGACGATTACGGACACGTTTACGAGGACGATAGTCCCCTAGAATCGATAATACATGATTGCTAAAATTACCCTCTTTCTACTTTTTCTTCTCTTAATCTGGGGTAATCTGGTTGCCGGTCTTCAAGCGGGACTCGCGTGTCCGGATTGGCCTCTCTGTCACGGGACGGTCATCCCCCCATTCAGGTGGGATATCTATATGGAGTTCATGCACCGGGTCATTGGCGGCGTGACCTCACTTTTCCTCGTCATCCTGTCTTACCGGAGGTTCCGGGCCTACAGAGGCTACGTAAAACTGGTCCCCGTAATCATATTGCTCCTTCTTTTGGCGCAGATCGCCCTCGGAGGCATCGTCGTGCTGCTCGAGCTTCCTGTGGACCTCACAACCTACCATTTTGCAAACGCGATCGTAATTTTTGCACTCACACTCTATATATCATTCTATGACGGAAATAAGCGGAAACCGCGTTTTAGTATCGGCGGCTATAAAGGGCTGTTCTTCTTCCTGGGTTTACTTGTATTCGTTCAGGCTGTGCTGGGAGCATATGTCAGGCATTCCGGCTCCGGTCTCGCCTGCCCGGACTTCCCGACCTGTCTCGGTTACTGGATCCCGCCTGAGTTGTCGGGAATTATTCTCAACCACTTCG
>JAHKKQ010000138.1 GCA_020027805.1 Candidatus Dadabacteria bacterium | reverse complement strand
CTCACGCACCTGCCTTCGGCTGTAATAAATATACGTAAGGGGACGCTTAACCCGGGCGATCAGGCCGATATAGTGATATTCGACCCCGAGCGGAAGGTAAAAATCGACAGGGAGAGATTCCGCTCGAAAAGTAAGAACACTCCCTTCAACGGCTGGGACCTGAAAGGTGTCGTTCTGTACACGATCGTAAACGGCAATATAGTTTATTCGGTTTAATTCGAACTATACGCCCTGCTATTCCACAAAACAAACTTCCGGATATTTCCGTCCTACGGACTCCCAGAACTTCCTCGCAGCGTCGTCTGCGTTATACCTGGGGTTTAGTTTGATGTTCCCCGTGTCGAGATCGATCTCGACAATCGTTTCGTCCTTCTCCGTAAGAAGGGAGAACTTTCTCGGCCCTATGACCTTGTAGCTCGATGCTATCTGCTGGTCGTAGTTGATGCTCATCCCTACGGTCGGGTCGAGGTGGATTTCGGGCTCGTCCGACCCCACGACCTCCACGTCCTCGCGCCCCGCTTCAGCGGGCGGATTTGCCGGCTCCGCAGGCGGGGTTATCTCTTTATCCCGGTATTCCGATAACGCAGTGTCCTTCCCGCTTTCGCCGGGCGCCTTCCCGTCGCAGCCGGAGCCAGCGCTGTTCAGATATAGAGATATGTTCTTATTCGTATAAAGCAGATAAGATGCGGCGGAGAGGAGCAGGGCAAGTATTATAATAATGAAATTTCTGACCATGATCTTTCCCCCGTGTGTATGATATAACCTCTACACCATCCCTCCGGTAAAAGTATAACCTGACGATGCCTGATTTCTCTTATTAATTTTGTGGTATAAGATAATCACCGGCCGTGAAAGCGTATGAAAATATCGGTTAATGATGCGAAGCATAGAGGGCCTTCGGACGACACCCCGCTCCTCAACCGGGACTTCATACTGGTTACCCTCACTTCCTTCATCTTTTTCTTCAACTACCACTCCTTCATCTTATTGCCGCTCCGTATAGAGGAGCTGGGGGGAAGTGAATCCACAATAGGGTTTATAATGGGGGCGGCTTCCATGGCTACTATACTTACGACCCCTTCGGTCGGTATCTTGATAGACAAATGGGGTAAGAAGTGGTTCCTCCTTGCTGGCGGTCTCCTCATGTCGGTCACCTCCCTCCCTTTCGCGTTCCTGGATTCGCTCGGTTTCGCGTTTCCCGCTCTAAGGGTATTGCACGGGGCCGCGCTCTCCCTATGTTTCGTGTCCGCGGGGACGCTCATCGCCGACGTATCTTCCCCTGCGAAAAGGAGCCAGGCTATCGGCCTCTTCGGTCTCTTCAGCGTGATAAATTTCGCGCTCGCGCCCTATATCGGGAAAAAGATCGTAGAGGCGTACGGCTTCGGGGATTTATTCGTCTTCGATTTCATTTTCGGGTCTTCTGCTTTTATCGCGGCGCTTTTCATCAGGGAGCCGGAGCCGCTCCCCGGGGGTAGTAATTCGGGGAGCAGCTATAAGAGCGTGCTTTTCAGGAGGGGGGTATTCGCTGGAGCCTTCGCCCTGATGGTCGCGGGGACTGGTTTTGTTTCAGCCATTACGTTCGTTCCCGTGTTCTCGAGGCGCATCGGCGTAAACTCCTTCGAGCTCTTTTTCATAACATACACGGCCGCCATAATCGCGATCAGGCTCATAGGCGGGTGGATTCCGGACAAGTTCGGCAAGAAGAGGTCCTCGGTCCCGGCATTGTTCCTGTTCGCCGTAAGCATTATCGCAATCGGGTTTGCGTCGGGGACGTCGGGCCTGATACTGGCAGGCGTATTATTCGGGCTCGGTCACGGTCTCTTCTACCCCGCGATCTATGCCCTGGTTATAGACCTCACGCCTGAAGCCGACAGGGGGAAAGCTGTCTCTATCTGCAGCGTGGCTTTCACTTTCGGAGGGATGCTCGGCGTGTTTATTTACGGTGTGATCGCGGAGGCGTGGGGTTTCCGCCTGATGTTCGAAATTGCGGGCTCTGTGTGTGTGGCCGGTTTCCTTGCCTTCGCATTCACGGGAAAGGAGTCGGAGGGCGCGGGCTCTCCGTTGAGTGAGCGGTAATCATCCGGGGTCGGGTAAGATATATCGATATAATTACGGAGGCGCCGATGTCTGAGGAAAGAGACTGGAAGAAGGATTTCCCCGTAGTGCCGTTCTGGGAATTCCTGGGAATTGAAATCGTGGAAATGCGTCACGGATACGGCAAGCTCATAATTCGCGCCGGAGAGAATTTGACCAATCCGTACGGGTATACGCACGGAGGGGTTCTGTCCACGCTCGCCGACTCGGCCGCCGCCGTGGCCATTGCGGGAATGGTCAAGGACAAAGGTAAGAAGTTCATGACCATCGAGATGAACATCAGCTATATCAATCCGGTTACCGGGGGCGTTATAGAGGCGCACGCCAAGGCCTTGAGAGAGGGCAGGATAGTTCCTGCGGAGGTCGATATCATTAATGAAAATAGACTTGTTGCCAAGGCTATAGCCACGTATATTATTGTTGACGATAAGAAGGATTGAGCAATTCCCCGGACCTTATCCCGTTTTCATTTAGAGCATGCATCGGCTTGACGATAAACTCCTTTTGGGGTAGAACCTTTAACTTTAAACATGGACAACGATCAGTTCGAGCATAGAAAAGAAAAGCTTAATGAATTGAGATCCTTAGGCATTAATCCGTTCGCGAACGGCTATAAGCCCGATACTCTCGCGGGCGGGCTGATATCGAAATTCGGAGAGACCCCCGCAAATGAGCTCGAGAGCCGGAATGAGGACTACTCCCTGGCGGGCAGGGTCGTCGGGCTTAGGGATTTCGGAAAGAGTATTTTCTTTCATATAGCGGACAGATCCGGGAAGATGCAGGGATATTTGAAAACGGACGTCGTGGGCGAGGACAGCCTCAAATTTTTCAAGAAGTTTGTGGACCTGGGCGATTTCATCGGAATCAGAGGGAACCTCTTCAAGACCCGCACCGGCGAGCTGACCGTGAACGTAAAGGAATTCAAGCTCCTCACGAAAACGCTCCACCCGCTACCCGAGAAGTGGCACGGGCTCAAGGACGTCGAGGCCAGGTACCGTCAGCGTTATCTCGACCTCATCTCTAATCCGGAAATCAGGGAAATATTTCTTACAAGAAGCCGGATTATTAAACTCATAAGAATGTTTCTGGATCAGAGGGATTACATCGAGGTTGAAACGCCCATACTCCATCCCATAGCCGGCGGGGCGGCCGCCCGCCCCTTCGAGACACACCACAATGCGCTCGGCATGGACCTCTACCTGAGGATCGCGCCCGAGCTCTACCTTAAAAGACTCGTGATCGGGGGGCTTGAGAGGGTTTACGAGATCGGAAGGACTTTCAGGAACGAAGGGGTTTCGACTCAGCACAACCCCGAATTCACCATGATAGAGTTCTATCAGGCTTACGCCACGTACGAGGACCTTATGGACCTGATCGAAGAGCTCATATGCCTCCTGGCTCACGAAATCAAAGGCTCGCTCGTTTTTGAATACGGCGGCTCCGAGATCGACATGACCCGTCCCTGGAAGAGGATAAACATTATCGAGCACCTCGAAAAAACACTGGGTAAAGAAGTCCTTTCGGACGACGCAAAGCTCTTTGAGAAAGCCCGTTCCCTCGGTGTCGATCATAAAGGGATAAGGGGCAAGGCGATCGTTGAAACCTTTGAGTTGTTAACCGGCGAAGAGCTCAGGAACCCCGCTTTCGTATACGGTTTTCCGCTCGATGTCTCTCCGCTGGCCAGGAAGAACGAGGCCGATGCCGATATTACGGACAGGTTCGAACTATATATTTTCGGGAGGGAGATCGCGAACGCTTTCTCCGAGCTGAATGACCCGATCGACCAGAAGGAAAGGTTCCTGAGCCAGCTCGACCTCAAATTAAAGGGAGAAGAAGAGGTGCATGAAATGGACGAAGACTTCGTTACGGCTCTCGAGCACGGAATGCCCCCGACCGCCGGTGCGGGCATAGGTATAGACCGTCTCGTTATGCTTTTTACAAACTCACCTTCCATAAGGGAAGTCATTTTCTTTCCCCATCTAAGGCCGGAATGAAATACGAATTTTTTATCGGGCTCAGGTACCTGAGCTCCAGGCGTAAACAGAAGTTTGCCTCTATCATCGGGCTGATCTCGGTCCTGGGCGTGATAATCGGGGTAATGGCCCTGAACGTGGTCCTCTCGGTCATGGGGGGGTTCGAGGAGGAGCTCAGGGAGAAGATACTGGGCGTAAGCTCCCATATAGTGGTACTGAGTTACGACGGCCCCATGAAGGATTTTTCCAAAATAGAGGACGAGACCCGTAAATTCCCCGGAATCCTCGGGGCAAGCCCCTTTATATACGGCCAGGGGATGATGGCGAGCGAGAATAACGTGTCGGGCTCCGTCGTAAGGGGAATAGACCCCGGGACGGCGGGCACTGTTACGAATATCGAGCAGGCCCTGGGGAGGGGCGTACTAGGGAGTAAGAACCCCGACAAGAAGAGGATATCCGACGAGCAGCTCTCCAGGAGGGGAAAGGAGGTGCTCAATAAACTGGTTACGGAAACCGAATCGGGGAAACCGCCGATACTGCTCGGCAAGGAGCTCGCGAACACGCTCGGGGTAATGGAGGGGGACCAGGTGAGCCTCGTCTCTCCGTTCGGCAAGATGGGGCCTTTCGGGGCTACTGCCAAGGTAAAGAAATTTGAAGTGGTCGGCGTATTCGATTACGGTATGATCGAGTACGATTCGTCGATCTCGTATGTCGATCTCAAGGACGCCATGGACTTTTTCGACATGAGCGGCGAGGTTTCCGGTGTGGAGGTCAAGGTCAGGGATATTTACGATACGAAGCGCATGAGCGCGGAGCTTGCCTCAATACTGGGCTTCCCTTATTACACGAGGAACTGGGAAGAAGTTAATAAAAGCCTTTTCAAAGCTCTCAGGCTGGAGAGGATAGCGATAGCTATCTTTTTGGGTCTGATTATACTCGTTGCGGCGCTCGATATTGTGAGCGCGCTGACCATGGTCGTGATGGAGAAGGGCAAAGACATAGCCATACTGCGCGCGATGGGGGCGACCAGGAACGGGATATTGAAGATCTTCGTCATAGACGGGATGATCATAGGTATCGTCGGTACCCTCCTCGGCAGTCTCTCGGGCTACGGTATCTGTTACATGCTCAAAACCAGTGAAACTATAAGGAAACTGATTCCTTTTGATAATAATGTCTATCCTATTTCCGAGTTTCCAGTTAAAATTGAACCGTTTTATTTTCTAACGGTGGCATTCTGCAGCATATTGATATGTTTTATTGCAACATTGTATCCGTCATTCCAGGCGTCTCGAAAAGATCCTATAGAGGCACTGAGGTATGAGTAAAGAATGGAGATTCGAGTACGAGGTCTATGGAAGGTGTTTGAGACCGACGGAGGTCGGGTAGAGGCTCTTAAGGGAATTGATCTTGACATACCGGACGGGGAAATGCTTGCGATAATCGGTGTATCGGGATCGGGGAAAAGCACACTGTTGCATATTTTAGGAACACTCGACCAGCCGTCCGAGGGAGAGGTGCATTACGGGGACATCAATGTATTCAAGCAGAACGACAGCGGGCTTGCGTCATTCAGGAACAGGGAAATAGGTTTTGTCTTCCAGTTCCATTATCTGCTCCCCGAGTTCACCGCACTTGAGAACGTAATGATGCCGTGTCTCATTAACGGCCTGAGCACGGCCCGCGCGCGCGAGATGTCGCTCGATGTCCTGAAGAGGGTGGGTTTGGAGCACAGAGTGGAACACCGTCCGGGAGAG
>JAHKKQ010000137.1 GCA_020027805.1 Candidatus Dadabacteria bacterium | reverse complement strand
TGACGTTGTTCAGGGACGACCGATTGCGCACTCGCTTGCAATCGTCCCTCAAGGGGGAAGGAATTAAATATAAAAGAGAGATCGCCGCGGTCGCAGAATACGCTCCCTCGCGATGACAGAAAGAAAAAGTCAATTTTAGAGCGGGCATGCAATTACAACAATCACACGTATCTCCGGGGGACGCGTTTCCCGGTAATCGAAAGGATCTCGTACGAAATGGTCCCGGCCCACCGGGCGACGTCGTCTACGGAAACGAGCGAATCTCCGAACAATACGACCTCGTCGCCTGCCGAGACGCCCGGCACGTCCGTGACGTCTACCGTTATCAGGTCCATGCACACGGCCCCGGCTACCGGGGCGAGCGCTCCCCTTACGGAGACCTTCGCGCGGTTGGAGAGACTCCTCATGTACCCGTCCGCGTACCCGATCGGAAGCGTAGCAATGACGGAAGGGCGCTTCGTGACGAACGTGCCGCCGTAGCTCACCGGAGTGCCCGCGGGGACTCTCCTCACCTGTATCACGACCGTCTTCAGCTTCATCACGGGCCTGAGCGGAAGACCGCTCGCGCCGTCCGAGCCGTAGAGCATTATTCCGGGGCGGACGAGGTCCATGTGGGTTTCCGGGAAACGTTGTATGGCCGGGCTGTTGGCCGAGTGGATGTAGCGCGGAGTGAAGCCCCTGTTCCTGATAAGCGCCACGAAGCCCGCGAACTCCTCAAGCTGGGCGCGCGTCCTGTCGGGGGATTCCGAGAACGCGGAGGCCAGGTGCGTGAGCGCGCCCTCCATGACTATGTTCTTATACCCGGCGAGCGCTGACAGAAACGGACCCGCCTCCTCGGGCCTTACCCCGAGCCTCGTCATGCCGGTGTCTATCTTGAGGTGGTACGGGGACCTTTTCCCGGCTTTCGCCGATTCACTGTCGAGGGCTTCCGCGGCGTCGAGGGAAAACAGGCAAGGTGTGAGGGAGCACTCGACCGCGACCGCCGCCTCTTCGGGCCTCATGCCGCCCAGCAGCAGTATCGGCAGCTCTATACCGTAATCCCGGAGTTCGACCGCCTCTTCAACGGTGGCTACGCCCAGCATATCGGTGCCCGCTTCCTCGAGCGCCCTCCCGGCCTCGACGGCCCCGTGCCCGTAAGCGTCCGCCTTCACGACGGAAAGCACCCCTACCCCCTCCCACAGGAGCCCTCTTACGACGTTGAAATTGTGAACTAACGAGTCGAGATCGATCTCAGCCCAGGTAGGTCTCATGGATGTATGTTATTATCCGAATATTGAGGATGGGGTCAATAAAGCAGGATGCAGGATGCACGATGCAGGATGCAGGAAGCACGCCGCCCCTTCCTGTCATTGCGAGCGAAACGAACGAATGTGAGTGCAGTGCGGCAATCTCATGAAAAAGAGAGATCGCCACGGCCGCAAAGTTTTGTATTTAGTATCTATTTGCCATAAAACCCATAAGACATTGTTTCACGGGCATCAGCCAAGAGCGACCTGCTCCTCTTGTACATCGGAGCAGTTCTCGCGATGACAGCCCCCTGAGGAATCCGCCATCCGCCAACCTTCCCGCCCTATATCCCCGCGGAGGATGGCGGATGGCGGAAAGTTTAAATCTGTCATTGCGAGGGAGCGGAGCGACCGCGGCAATCTCAATTAGTCTATAATTCTTCATATGGATAATAAATATTACTTCGTTTATATAATGATAAATAATATGAACACAGTGCTATACACCGGTGTTACTAATGACTTGAAAAGAAGGTTATACGAGCACAAAGAGAAACTAATCGAAGGCTTCACAAAAAAAATACAATATATCCAAGCTGGTTTACTACGAGGTAGGTGAGAACATTTACAGTGCTATCAGCAGGGAAAAACAGATAAAAGCCGGCTCAAGGAAGAAAAAGATAGAGTTAATAAACAGCATGAATGAGGAGTGGAGGGATTTATACGATGAGATATGAAAAGAGAGATTGCCGCGCTCCGCTTCACTGCGCTCGCAATGACGGCCTCCGAAGTATCCGCCAATCCGCCAACGTCCCCGGGGTATATGTGCGGGAAGGTTGGCGGATGGCGGGCGCAGAATCTGCGCTCAGGGACGATTTCTTCCGGCCTCTCCATTCAAATCAACGACTAGGGGATGGGCATGGAGGCAGATTCTATGTTTTCTCCTACGATGACAGGGTCTTAACGTTAAAGCCCTTTTGAACCTGCTTCACCCTGCCCGCCTGCCTCAACCTGCTTAGCGCCCTCTCGACGCTCCGCCTCCTGAACCCTTCCCTCTCGGCGCGCTCGAATATATCTTTCGTCCTCATCGGCTCACCGTCGGAGGGCAGGAGCCCGAGGATGAAATCCTGTATCCGGTATAGCTCGAACCCCGACTCCTCCTCGCCCTCCCGGTTCTCGCACTGCTCGAACCTGTCCTCGCCCGCCTTCCTGACAATAAGCGTCGGGTTCGACCCCTGTATCCTGTGCTTTACGACCGCGAGCTTGAGCACGTCTTCGCTGAGCGTCTGCACGTTCACGACTACGTCCACCGCCCCGGCTACCGCCGAAGCGCCCCTCCCCCTGTAAACGGCCTTCCCCTCGTCCCCTTTCGTCGAATGGTGTATGAGGAGTATCGCGCAGCCCGCCTCGTTCGCGATTCGTCTGAGAAGCCCGGCTAAATAATTCGCCTCCGCGTTGTCGTTCTCCTTCTCCATGGCGAGTATGCGGCTCTGCGTATCGAGCACCAGGAGGTCGTATCTCTCCCGCTTGCAGAGCCTGAGGAGTCCGCCGAAATCATTTCTCAGGTCGAGGTATTCGAGTATGTGGAAGTCCTCCGGCAGCTCCCCGCATATAAGCTCTATCTTGTTACGCCTGAGGAACCTGGGCGTCTCGAGATCGACGTAGAGCGATTTCAGCTTCTTCGAGAACGGGATGCCGAGGAAGGGCTGCCCCGTCGCTCCGAGCGCGCAGATGTTATACGCGATTGTGCTCTTGCCCGCGCCGGGCTCTGAGTTGAGCTGGACTATGCACTCGGGGTAGATGATGTCCGCCCACAGGCTCTCGGGCGGCGGGAGGTTTACGAGGTCCTTTGCGGAGACGGGCATCGGCATCTTGCCCGGTGCGCGGCGCTCCATATCGGCGAGCTTCGAGACCATCTCTTCTATTACGGCAGTTTCCTCGCCCCTCTCCACCGCCTGCGCGCATTCGAGGAGCGCTTGCCAGAGCTTCCGCCTGAGGGCGTCGTCCTTCACCGTATCGACGTAATAATGAAGGTTCTCGTCGAGGAAAGCGACGTCCGAAAGATACGTCAGGTAGCTCGACCCGCCCGCGTTGTCGAACTCCTCCGAGCCCCTGAGCCGCTCCCAGATCGTGACTACGTGTATCGGGACCCCTTCGTTCCGCATGTCCCCCATTGCGCGGAAAATCATCTGATGGCGCTCCGCATTAAAATCCGAATACTCCAGTACCGCGCCGACGTCTTCATAGAGGCGGGATTCGTTAATGATCGCGCCAATTATCCCCTCCTCGTACTCGTTGTGATGCGGTAAAATCCCCTCGTTCATTCCATCCCCTCCGGTTGTGTTGTTGATTGACAACTATTTGGTACCCCCCTCACCCGCACCCTGATTCGGCTCGGGCAACGTTGAAGCTGACGTTAAGATACTCCTCCGACTCCGTTACAGGACAACCGAATGCTCGCTTGCTCGCATCCGTTCCACGCCGGGGAGAGGGAAATCTTTGAGTAGTCAGAGGAGTAGCTCAGGCATCGTAGAATCACACTACGTGTGTGCCCCAAAAAAAAGGAGAAAACACCGGGCGGCACGTTAATGCCCTGCCCTGTATTTTCTCCTTTACACTTCTGACGCCCTGCAAGCGCAGGACGCCCGTTAATATATAAACTATATGATTTACGTGCATTGCACAAGGGGCTTTTTTGCCGGGGGCTAACTTCCCCCCAAATCCAGATTTCAACGCGTTTTATCGGATTTGTTGTTTGATTTTCTTATATATGATAGAATTTCGGGAAATAAGCGGGAATTGAAGATGCTTAAAGGAGGAATTAAAATGAGATATGTATTAAATTCTATTAGTTTCTTGATACTTACAATGCTGGCGGGTTTAGGCTTTTTGGCGCTTGGCACCGCCCAGGTGTGGGCTGGTACGGCCCCTTGCGCCATAGGAATTGAAAAGATAGAAATCCCCGACGAAGACACTCCGTTTGATTTTACAGTATCCGGGGATCAAACCTCCGAATTTACGTTACAGGACCCAAGCGACCCTATAGCAGTTGGGGTAATGGGTATAGATCAAACTGTGACCATAACGGAACTTGTCCCTCCGGGGTGGGAACTCGCAAGCATCGAATGTATTGAGGGAACATCCGACTGCGGTACGGGTGTATTCGAACCCTGCCTCACCGCTACCGTAGTCGGGAACAGCGTCACATTCTTCTGTGAGGATAATGATACGGCGTCCTGTGTTTTTACGAATGTTAGATCATCCGATCCCATACCGACCCTCTCCGAATGGGGGCTTATAGCCATGGCGGTTATCATCGGGTCAGCCGGAATATTCATGGCTTTGAGAAGAAGGAAAGCGGCGGCTTAAGAGATACCGCGTCTGTCTGTCATTGCGAGCACAGCGAAGCAATCTCAAGATAAAAAAAGATAGATCGCCACGACCAAAAGACGGTCTCGCGATGACAAAAGATACAACAAAAAGGGGGCTTCGGCCCCTTTTTTGTTTAGTCATTGCATATAATCGAACGAGACAAACGGAGCGCGTCTTCCGGGCTCCATACGCCCCCCCAAGCGGCCCGCTGCACGCAATTCAAAAAAACTGCGGTCTCTATAAGTCGCGTATGGCTTTCTGGCATTGCGCTACGACCTCGGCGGGGATTTCATCCATGCCGTGCGCTTCCTTGGCATGCTTTGCCGCCTGATTCATTATTTCCTCTGCCGTCTCTCCCTTTGCCTCGAAATCGCAGTCAACTCCGACATCCCTGCAGCGAAGTACTTTCGTCATAATTAATCTCCTTTGTAAAGCGTATTTTTTCGTGGTTAAGAGTATATGCCGATAGAGGAGCAAATGCCAGTCTTTTTATATCATCACCGCCGGCGGACCGGGCTTCTATAATGATAATTAACCGGATCTTGTATTTTTGAGTTATCGCATA
This sequence comes from Candidatus Dadabacteria bacterium, assembly GCA_020027805.1. Taxonomy (GTDB): domain Bacteria; phylum Desulfobacterota_D; class UBA1144; order Nemesobacterales; family UBA2774; genus 2-12-FULL-53-21. The sequence continues at coordinate 684 of JAHKKQ010000137.1, read as the reverse complement.
TATATTTTAGGCCAGTCTAAATTATGAATTCTCGCAAGGGACGCCGTATCATGAAATTCGTGAACACCAGGGGCCTCAGGATTTCAACCCTGACACTTGTATTCACACTCGTTCTGCAGTTGTACCTGCCGGGGGCCGCCGTGTGCCTCGAAGAAGACGGCAATGCAGCCATCGAGGATTATTTGAACGGGGACTGCGCCGATTCGTTCGCGGATTCGAATACCGGCAGCTTAACGCCCCCTTCCCCGGGCGGGAAGATTTATCCGGGCAAGGGACACTGCGGGCCCTGCCTCGACATACCGCTTGCAGAAGGGATCAGCCACAGAGATACACATTCCGGGTGTAACGCTGATTCAGGCATGCATATGCAGATATTTGCCGCATATGTTTCGCCCGTTTCCCTTTACCGGCAAACACCGTTCAAAAAGAGTTTTATGGAAGTAACTCCCGGGAGAGGACCTCTCCCCGGTTTCATTCAAAACGTCATTCTGATCTGTTAAACCCTCACGAACATCTTGCATTCGATCCGGCTTCACAGGCGGGTTCAGCGGTTCTCCGCCCGTTCAGCCGGCATATCCCGGTTTTTATTCTTCTGTTCATTAAGGAGAGATTAAATGCTCATAAAGGCATTCGTAATACTTGCGCTCGCAGCCTTGCCCGCTCTCGCGTTAGCGGGGTCCCCCG
>JAHKKQ010000136.1 GCA_020027805.1 Candidatus Dadabacteria bacterium | reverse complement strand
GCTCGTACAATCGATTTTCTTAACGCAAATTCTGTAATGTCGGGAAGAAAAGACTTTCTGATTGATAGGAGTGATAAAGTAAACCCCCCACCCTAACCCTCCCCCACTTTGGAAGGGGGGAGGGAAATAAAAGGTGAACGGGTTGGGCTTCGTTGCCGGCTATATGAGGGAGATTCGGAAGGATCGTATATGAGCACACATTGTGTGCCGCAAATTCTGTATTGTCGGGGAAGAAAAAATAAAAACCCGCGGCTTCCGCGAAGCCTCGCAATGACAAAGTAGAAAATGGCGAATGGCAGCGTTTCCAGAAAAAATAATAGATCTGTTCTATACCTGGCGCTCCTGTGCCCCCTGATCTTCCTCGCACAGTCCTCTTACCCGTATTTATTTCCCCGTGATAAGGGGATCGCCGATAGCCCGGGCGGGATCTATATCGAGATAGACGACGGGCGCTCTTCCGTCGTGAAGGCCGTCGCAAGGCCGGAGGATATTGACGAGATCAGGCATATATATAATATCGATAATGAGTTAAAGAACGGTGATAAAGTAATACTTAAAGACGGAGAAAAGGCCCGGACAGTCAGGATCAGCGGGATCAAAAGCATTTCGCTGGGCGTACCTATCGGGATAAATTCCGCTGCGGCGGAAGACCTCGAAGCGCTCCCGGGCATAGGCGAAAAGCTCGCCCTCAGGATCGTCTCCTACAGGAATGAAAACGGAAGATATAAAAACATGCGGGGGCTGCTCGAAGTAAACGGGATGGGCAAGAAGAAGCTTTCAGGAATAAAGCCTTATACGAACCTCGATTAATGCTTAAGCAGGAAATCTATTTCGGTTTCCGTCTCGTTGTTTTTCACGCCCCCTAATTCCCTGGGATAGTACATCCCCGAATTCTCGATCTCCTGACCGTCTATAACGACCCTGTCGCGTATAGAATCTATCACGTTGTCCCTCAGGGAGTCGAGGCTGTAAGGGATGTATCCGTAGGGCGTCGAGACCATCTTGATGCCCGCGGGCTGCTTGAACACCCCGCCCGGGTATTTTACGAGTGCGTCTTCCATGTAATCTATCCATATGGGGAGGGCAGCGGTCGAGCCCGCTTCTTTTCTTCCCAATGGCTTGTGGTCGTCCCTTCCGACCCATACTGCCGTCGTTATCTTGGGGCTGAACCCGACGAACCACGCGTCCGTGTAATCGTTCGATGTCCCCGTCTTGCCCGCGATGGGCGCAAGTGAAGTGAGTTTGAGCGCCTTCATGCCCGTGCCCTCCTTCACGACGGCCTGAAGCAGGTCGGTCATTATGAACGCCGTCTCGGGCTTGAGGGTCTCTTTGGAATTACCCGCGGACGTGAAGTCAACCGACTGCTCCTTTAAAAGCCCGAGAAACTCCTCGGGCGTAAGGAAAGCGTACTTGTCTGCGTTTGCGGCTATATCGCTCTTGTCCGTAAGGACCTCTTCCTTAATATATTCAGGCGCCTCGATCGGTTCCATGCCCCTCTTCTCGGCGAGCTCCTTCAAAATCCTCAGCCTGGCGTCCTCCCTCTCGGCTTTGAGAGACTCCTCTTTCGACATGAATTTCCCGCCTGTGTTGTCCTCCACAATTTTTCCGTTCCTGTCATAGATGCGTAAAATAAACTGAGGCTCCACAAGCTTGCCGCCCGTCGCGAATACGTTGAACGCATTGGCCATTTCCAGCACTGTCACATCGGAGCCGCCCAGAACCAGAGACGGGTACGGCTGAAGCTTGGAGGTGAATCCGAAATTCTTCGTTGCATACTTCTGGGCATACCTGGGGTCGATGTCCAATATGAGCCTGATGCTGGCGAGGTTGCGCGACTTCGCAAGGGCCCTCCTCAGCACCATCGGACCTTCGTAGTTCCCGTCGTAGTTCTGAGGGGCCCAGTCCTTGACGACTACGGGCATATCGTAGAGTATCGAAGTCTCGCTGTACCCCTTGTCTATCGCGGCCGAATACACTATGGGCTTGAACGACGAGCCCGGCTGTCTCAGCGCCTGAGTAGTCCTGTTGAACTGAGAGAGGCCGAAGTCGTACCCTCCGACGAGCGCCCTTATCCTGCCGTTCGATTCCATCGATATGAGGGCCGCCTGCGATACGGGGAAATAAACGAGCGAGAAATAATATTTGTCGTCCTCGATCTTTTCGGCTTCGACCTTTACGACGTCGCCCGCCTTGAGATCCGCCGGAGCGAGGCTCGTGCCGTCGTAGCCGTCAGCGGGGGCGAGCTTCTTCGAATAAGGAGACGGGACGCCCGGCACCGCTTTGCCGAAAGGCGTGCTCACCGCGAATTTCAGCACCCCGTCCACGCTGCCTACTTTTACGGCCGCCGTGTATAAAGGCTTGTCGGAGTCCTTCGTCTTATCGTCTTTAGTTACTTTCGTGATTACTGCGTCGTACGTCCCCCCCAGCTCCACGCCCTTTACGCCCTGTTTCTGAGTGAAGTTCTTTATTTCGCTCGCGCTCGACAGATGCTTCGAGACGAAGCTGTGTCCGTGCCTCGTATCGAGGCTCATAACGCCCCTCTTGAGCGCCCACTGTGCTTCGAGGTTGAGGTCGACGTCGAGCGTGGTGAACACGGTATATCCGCCGTTTAAAAAATCCTTGACCCCGACTTTGTCCTGGAGATACCTTCTCACGTGCTCTACGAAATAGGGCGCGAGGTCGCTGTTGACCCTCCGTCTCGGGACAATATCTATTTTCCGGTCTATGGCGTCGAACCTCTGGTCCCTCGTAATGAAGCCCGCCTCCTCCATCTTGCTGAGGACGAGCTTCTGTCTTTCGAGCGCCCTCTCGGGATGCTTCCGGGGAGAGTAGTACTCGGGTTTTTTGGGAAGCCCCGCGAGCAGCGCGGCCTCCGCAAGGTCGATGTCCCTGGCGGATTTACCGAAATAGTTCTGGCTCGCGGCCTCTATCCCGTACGTGCCGTCGGCCAGATAGATGTGGTTCAGGTAGAGATAGAGTATTTCTTCCTTGGAGAGGTTGTTCTCTATCCTGTGCGCCAGTATGGCTTCTTTTATTTTCCTGGACAGGGTCCTTTCGGGCGTCAGGATGATGTTCTTGATCACCTGCTGCGTTATGGTGCTCGCCCCCCTCACCCAGTCGCCTTCCTGTATGTTTTCGAGCACGGCGCCCAATATGCTTTTTATATCGACTCCCTCGTGCTCGAAAAAGCGCCGGTCCTCGATTGCTATGAACGCGTCCCTCACATGGGGGGGGATATCCTCGTAGGCGATGAGCTTCCGCCTCTCCGCCGCGAACTCGGCGATGAGAGTGCCGTCCGATGAATATACCTCCGTAATCAGCTGGGGTTTATACCCCGTGATTGCCCTGAAATTGGGGAGGTCCCGGGAGTAGTAGAGGTAGGCTACGTACAACGCCAGCACGCCGGACGCGCTCAGAAAAAGAAAAGCTACCAGAATGAAGGCCAGGAATTTGCTTTTTTTTGGTTTAGATTTAAATTTAACCTTCTTTTTTTTGGCCATTAAGGTGTACTGAGTCCCTTCATCGCGTACAGATTGTTGACTTTTGGAGAATCAAAGTTAATTATACCTGAGTTAGGATTATTAAATAATCAAATTTCAGTCAAGGCAGACCGATGGAAGAAAACAGTGAAACCCTCGATCTTTATATAAGGAAAATGGAAGACCAGGAGCTGAAGGGGCTGCTCCTTAAGCTAAAGAACGAGCTTAGAAAGCAGGACGCCTCGTGGGACGGGGTCAGGACGATACTCGGGACCCTGTACAGGAAAAACAGCGGGGTATTCAGTGAAGTCGCGCCCCTGATAATAAAGTAAGAGCGATCATAATCACGCCGTAACAACTTCAAAAGCATCAGCCCGGAACAAAATGAGCGAGAGAGTAGTCGATAACATCCTGGACCTCATCGGCGGAACGCCGATAATCAGACTCAACAAAGTGGTACCGGAAGGCTCAGCCGCCGTATGGGCGAAACTCGAAAACCTGAACCCGGCGGGGAGCGTCAAGGAGAGGATATGCCTCAGGATGATCGAAGCCGCCGAGAGGTCGGGAGCGATTGAGCCGGGCAAGAGCGTTATAGTCGAGCCTACGAGCGGCAACACGGGCATAGGACTCGCCCTCGTCTGCGCAGTGAAGGGATACAGGCTGATACTCGCGATGCCAGACGATATGAGCCTCGAGCGGAGACAGCTCCTCACCGCATACGGGGCCGAGCTCGTGCTTACGCCCGCCTCGGAACAGATGGGGGGGGCGCTCAGAAGGGCCGAGGAGCTGTTAAAAGAAAACCCAGGCTCTTTCATGCCGCAGCAGTTCCGAAACAGAGAGAACCCGGCGGCCCACAGAGAGGGAACGGGACCGGAGATACTCGAGCAGATGGAAGGCGGAATAGATGCATTCGTCGCGGGCGTCGGCACCGGAGGGACAGTGACCGGGGTAGGCGAAATACTCCGCAGGAAATTCCCCGGCATATACATCGCCGCGGTCGAGCCGGAGGAATCGGCGGTCCTCTCGGGCGGAAAGCCCCATGTCCACGAAATTCAGGGTATAGGCGCGGGATTCGTCCCCGAGATACTCAACAGGGGGATATACGACGAGGTCATCAGGATAAGCGGTAAAGAGGCGAAAAGCTTCACCAGGGAGCTTGCGGTCAGGGAGGGACTACTCATCGGGATCTCCGCCGGGGCGGCAGGAGCCGCGGCCCTGAAAGTCGCGAAAAAACTGGGCAAAGGCAAGAACGTCGTTACAATATTTTGCGATACGGGGGAGAGGTATCTGAGCACCGGACTTTTCGACAATGCGTGAAACTCGTTGTAAACTTTGTAATTATCCTTTATAATTACCGAATCTAAGTTGAAAAGCCCGGGCTCGTGTGCTATCCTTTTCAAGAATAGTCTTTTTTAATTTCAAATAAAATGAGGTAAAAGTGAACAGCCAGTTATTTAAGAACTTGGTGTTATGGTTAGTCATATTCGTCGCCATCATCGCCCTCTACCAATTGGTGCATACCCCCAGGAGCAATATCCAGGAGATACCGTACAGCGATTTCCTTTCGAACGTTGAAAAGGGAGAGGTCAAGGACCTGGAATTCAAGGGCGAGGAGATCAAGGGTCAATACACGAACCCTGTCGGAGACCAGTCCGTGGAAGGTTTTAAAACCATGGGGCCTGCGAACGACGATCTTATAGCAAAGCTTGAAAAGAAGGGAATAACCTTCAAGTTCAGCACCGACAAGGAAGGGTCCCTCACGCACATGCTGCTCAACTGGGCGCCGCTGGTGCTTCTGATCGTAATAATGGTCATATTCATGAGGCAGCTCCAGGCGGGCGGGACTAAAGCGATGTCGTTCGGTAAAAACAAGGCCAGGATGCTTACGGAGAACCAGAACAAGATAACCTTCAAGGACGTAGCCGGCATCGATGAGGCAAAGGAAGAGGTTCAGGAGATAGTCGAATTCCTGAAGAGCCCCAAGAAGTTCACGAAGCTCGGAGGCAGGATCCCGAAAGGCATCCTGCTCGTAGGCCCCCCCGGAACGGGAAAGACGCTCCTCGCAAAAGCCATAGCCGGCGAAGCCGGCGTGCCGTTCTTCATAATAAGCGGCAGCGATTTCGTAGAAATGTTCGTGGGCGTAGGCGCGTCCAGGGTAAGGGACCTCTTCGTTCAGGCGAAGCGCCACGCGCCGTGCATTATATTCGTCGACGAACTAGACGCCGTGGGCAGGCACCGCGGAGCGGGGCTTGGCGGCGGGCACGACGAAAGGGAGCAGACACTTAACCAGCTGCTCGTCGAAATGGACGGCTTCGAATCGAACGAAGGCATCATCATCATCGCCGCCACAAATCGCCCCGATGTGCTCGATCCGGCGCTGATGCGCCCGGGCCGCTTCGACCGCCAGGTG
>JAHKKQ010000135.1 GCA_020027805.1 Candidatus Dadabacteria bacterium | reverse complement strand
CGTGAGGAACCAGCCCCGCGTGCTCCCGCTCAAGGAAGCCATAAGCCACTTCATTGAGCACAGGAAAGAGGTCGTAACCAGGCGCACTCAGTATGAGCTGGGCAAGGCTGAAGACAGGCTCCACATACTGGAAGGCCTCAAGATAGCGCTCGACCACTTGGACGAGGTTATTGCCCTCATCCGCAAGTCGGCGAGCCCCCAGGAGGCGAGAGACGGGTTGATGCAGAAACTCGGCCTCTCGGAGCTTCAGGCGCAGGCAATACTCGACATGAGGCTCCAGCGCCTTACCGCGCTCGAGAGGGACAAGATACTCGAGGAAAGGAACGAGCTCATAAATACCGTGAAGCGCCTGAAGGAGATACTCGAGCGCGAGCACCTGATACTGGGGATAGTCACCGAAGAACTGAAAGAGATAAAAGACAGGTACGGGGACGAGAGGCGGACCGAGATACTCGAGAGCTCGGAGGAAATCTCGATAGAGGACCTCATTGCGGACGAGGACATGGTAGTCACTACTACTCACGACGGTTATATAAAGACAACCCCGTTGAGTATCTACCGGAGTCAGAGGAGGGGGGGCAAGGGCAGGACCGGTATCACGACGAAAGAGCTTGATTTTGTCGAGACCCTTTTCATAGCGTCCAAGCACAATTACGTACTCTTTTTTACCAACCTCGGCAGGTGTTACTGGATAAAGGTCCACGAGATACCGGAGGCGGGCCCGACCGCGAGAGGGAAAGCCCTCGTCAATCTCCTGAACTTATCTGAAGGCGAGAAGGTTGCCGCAGTGCTCCCCGTGAGGGAGTTCAAGGAAAACCAGTATATCATCATGGCGACTAAGAACGGGATAGTTAAGAAAACCAAGCTTATGGCTTATTCCAACCCCCGTGCCGGAGGCATAATCGCGCTCAATATCAGAGAGGACGACGAGCTTATAGAAGCCAGGATTACGAGCGGTAAAGACGAGATACTCCTCACGTCACATTTCGGTCAGGCAATAAGGTTCGAAGAAGACGATGTGAGGGATATGGGCAGGACGGCAACGGGCGTAATAGGCATAAGGCTCGACGAAGGGGACCAGGTCGTAAGCCTGGAGGTGATAGAAAACCCTGAAGCCCAGGTCCTTACCGTGACCGAAATGGGATACGGGAAGAGGACCCTCGTATCCGCGTACAGGGTTACCGGGCGCGGGGGGAAGGGCGTGATCACGATCAAGACCTCGGGAAGGAACGGAAGGGTCGTGGGCGCTTTTCAGGTGACTAACGATACGCAGATCATGATAATCACCACGCACGGGGGGAAGGTTATCAGGATGAACGCTTCCGAGATAAGCGTAATCGGGAGAGGCACACAGGGTGTCACGCTCATCGATCTCGAATCTGACGAGAAGGTAGCCGCCGTGGCAAAGGTAGTGGAAAGGGATTAGTCCGGGTATTTTTTCTTTGGCATGCCCTCAGCGCTCAGATGATCCGCGAGATTGAAAATATATTCCTCGATTTCCCCGGTTACGGATGCTTCGCCTGCGACCCGCGCAATACTCGCGGGCTCCGCCTGAGGTTCTACGCCGACGACGAAAAGGGGGACGTCTACACCCGCACCACGCCCGAAAAGCACCTCCAGGGTTTCCCGGGGATACTCCACGGCGGTATACAGTGCGCGCTCGTCGACGAAGTAGCTTTCTGGACCATGTTCGATAAGTACAAAAAGATCGCGCTGACCGCAAAGATAGACATGGAGTTCCTGAGGCCGGTCGGGACTGCGTCCGAACTCGAGGTAAGGGGCAGGATCACCGGGGAGGACGGGCGTAAAGTCAGGGTCGAGGTTGTTATCTATGAACAGCAGAAGGTTTGCACGAGGAGCAGGGTAGATTATATTATCCCCAGGAAAGAGGTGACCTTGAGGGTTATGGGGAAAGAGAGGTTTACCGAAAAATTCAAAAAATATCTGGATGACTGAAGATGCTTAAACTATACGACCATCCGCTCTCGGGCAACTGCTACAAAGTCAGGCTTGCGCTCAGCCAGCTCGGGGTCGAATACGAGAAGGAGTACCTCGACATATTCAAGGGCGATCAGCACGCGCGTGACTATCAGTCACTTAACCCGAACAGGAAAATTCCGGTGCTGATAGACGAAGGCTTCCATATGTGGGAGTCGAATGCGATACTCTTATACCTCGGAAGGAAATACTCCCCCAACAGGCTATACCCCGAAGACCTCAGGGGATTCGGAGCCATGGCTCAGTGGCTCTTTTTCGGGAAAACTTCGGTCGATCCCAACCTCGCCGTGGCGAGGTATTTTACGAAATTCCTCGGTCCCGCGGACAGGGACGAAAAGAGACTTAACGAGCTCCGCACGCAGGGGAACGGGGTGCTCAAGGTCATGGACGATCACCTGGAGCGAAACGACTTCCTTGCCGGAAGCTATTCAATAGCCGATATCGCCTGTTACCCGTACGTAAACCTGGCCCCCGAGGGAGGGATAGAACTTTCGCCCTACCCGAGCGTCATATTGTGGTGCGACCGAATCAGGTCTCAGCCGGGATATATTTCGATGGAGGATTGAACGGGTGGAGCGGGAAACGGGATTCGAACCCGCGACCTTCTCCTTGGCAAGGAGACGCTCTAGCCAGCTGAGCTATTCCCGCTTTGTGAAGAACTAAGATAGCTAGGCCGGGGCCCGTTGTCAAGAATTCGCGTGAATACGGGCACGAAGGGGAAAATAAGATTTTTCGGGACTAAATGAAAAAATCTGACAGAAAGTCCATTATCTCCGGCGTCAAACGGGTGATCATCAAGATAGGGAGCAGCGTCCTCACGGACAAAAAAGGGAGCTTGTCCGAGAGCGTGTTCGATCTCCTGGCGATAGAGATATCCGGGATCAAGTCACGGGGAATCGAGGTCATAGTGGTTTCGTCGGGCGCCATCGCGTCCGGTATGAAGAAGCTCCATCTCAGCAGGAAGCCGACCGAGATATCGATGAAGCAGGCGATTGCGGCTTGCGGTCAGAGCACCCTTATATGGAATTACGAAAGGGCGTTCTCGTCGTTCGGGCTCATCGTTGCGCAGATTCTTATCACGCACGACGGGCTGGCGGACAGGAAGAGGTTCCTGAACGCCCGGAAGACGCTCGCGACACTCCTCGGTATGGGCATAATTCCGATTATTAACGAGAACGATACAGTCGCGGTGGAAGAAATAATGCTCGGCGACAACGACAACCTCGCCGCGCTCGTCACATCCCTCGTCGAAGCCGACCTCCTCATTCTGCTGACCGATATCGAGGGCCTGTACAACAAAGACCCGAGAAAGAACGAGGACGCGGAATTCATATCCCTCATAGACCAGATAGGGGAGGAGATAGAGTCGGTCGCCGGCGATACACTCGGGAGGACGACGACGGGCGGGATGATAACCAAGATTCAGGCCGCGAGGACAGCGGCTGCATTCGGGGTACCGACTATAATCGCGAACGGTAAATCGGAGTCGACGCTGGCGGATATATTCGACGGCCGGGATGTCGGGACCATATTTCTTCCCTCGAAGAAGAGCCTCCGGGGCAGGAAGCACTGGATCGCGTTCACTCTTAAGTCGGCCGGCGAGCTGGTCCTGGACGGAGGAGCGGTAAAGGCTATCACGACCCGTGGCAAGAGCCTCCTACCCTCCGGCATCAAAGACGTGCGGGGGAAATTCGATATAGGGGATTCGGTTACCTGTGTCGACGAGGAAGGGGTCGAGGTCGCGAGGGGGCTTACGTCTTACGGTTCCGACGAAATCCGCCGAATAATGGGTATGAGCACGAAGGACGTGGAGGGCGCGCTCGGGTATAAATACAGCGACGAAGTCATCCACAGGGACGATCTGGCGGTAATTGAAAAACGCTAGCAGGTTTCAAGTGCTGAAATGGGCTCCGGAAGATTAAAGATTATATCGATCGCATTTCTGATACTCCTGATCCTGGGCGCATCTGCGCTCTGGGGTGTTTATTACTATATCAATAATATTCCGACTGTTTCCGAAGACAGGGTCGTCGATATACCGAAGGGCAAGGGCTTGAGGAATATATCGGCGTTACTCGAGAATGAGGGGATAATCGGGAGCGGCGGCATCTTCGTGCTCTATGTAATCGGCAAGGGATGGCAGGACAGGCTTAAAGCCGGGGAGTATGGGTTTAAAAAGGGTGATACCATGGCGAAAGTCGCCCTCAAGCTCTCGGTGGGGGACGTTATTGTCCACAAAGTCACTGTCCCCGAGGGGCTTACCGTCAGGGAGACCGCGGTGCTCCTCGGCAGGAACGGCGTGCTCGACCCGGACGATTTCCTTGCCGCAGCCCGGGACCCGGAGATACTGGATAGCCTGCCCGGACGCTCTATAACGGGTATCGAAGGATACCTCTTTCCGGACACCTATTCCTATGCCAAAGGGGTAACGGCCGCTGAATTTGTCCGGATGATGCTCGGCAGGTTCAAAAAGGTATATGGCTCTCTTGGGGGTTTGAAGAACAGGGTAAACCTTACTGACAACGAGATAATAACACTCGCTTCTATTATTGAAAAGGAAACCGGAGCCCCTGCGGAGAGGCAGCTCGTTTCGGCTGTTTTCCATAACCGCTTGAAGCTCGGCATGAGGCTCGAGAGCGACCCGACCGTAATTTACGGATTGGGGGAGGATTTCGACGGGAACCTCACGAAAGGGGATCTGAGCACGATGACGGAATACAATACATATCTCATCAGCGGGCTTCCGCCCGGACCTATATCGAATCCCGGGAAGGAATCGATTATCGCGGCCGTGAACCCGGCCCATGTGGACTATATCTACTTCGTCTCCAGGGGGGACGGCACGCACTATTTCTCGGAGAATTACAAAGACCACCAGAGGGCCGTATCCGAGTATCAGAGGTAAAAGCCTAGGCGAACACCCTGCCGAAAGGGTCGACCTGCGACTTGTCTTCCTGTATGGGGGCGAGCAGTTTCTTGTCCCTCCTCTCGATCCTGATAGTCCCGTCCTTTCTCCGCGTGGCTATGAACTGTGTCCCGCTCGTCTCGCCCGATATCTTCTGGAGTATGCGGGGGTAGTTCTTGGACCCGATGAAAATCGAGTGTATGCAGACACCTAATTTTTTGGCCCTCGTCCTTTCGTCGAGCACGTCGCAGTCGCCCGACGTGGGTATACCGTCGGTGATGAAGAGTATGTGCTTGTTCCTGAGCCCCCGCCCCCTGAACTCCGTAAGAGCGTCCTTGAGCGCGTCTTCGTAATTGGTGTTCCCGGAACATTCCGTCTTGGACGCGAGCTCCAGCATCCACGGGTAGTCCCTCGTGAAGAATTTGGAGTTCCTCTTGTACTTGTACGAGCGGTGGTTGAATTCCACGTATCCGACCCTCATTTTTTTCGACCTGGCGAGCTCTACGACGCCCCTTACGACGGACGAGGACCATTCGCTGTATACGCCCATCATCGAAGTGCTTACGTCCCTCAGGATAGCGATTTCCCCGCCCATCATCTCCTTTTCGCGCTTATGCACCCTCGGGAGCGTGGGCGTGGTGTATTCCGACCAGAACATGACCTCGTATGGATCGACGTCCTCGATCTCGTCGAAATAGTTCATCCTCTTCCATTTCCTCGGCAACCCGCCGGGGTGAGGCGCCCGGAGCGCGATACTCCTCTGGAAATTCCCTTCGAGGACCTTCATTATTACTTTTACGTTATCGGCCGATTCGAGATTCTTTTTGCCCCCTATCCAGTAATCCTCCTCGTCGCCGGGGTCGGGAGACTTGCTGGCGAATACCTTGGTGGTCTTCGGGGGCTGCTTTTCGTTCCTCTTGCCGCCGTCGTCCGAGAGCTGGCCCTCCGGGTCAGACGGAATGTTCATATCCTCGGGCGGAGCCATGGAGCTCTCCTTCTGGAT
>JAHKKQ010000025.1 GCA_020027805.1 Candidatus Dadabacteria bacterium | reverse complement strand
CATATTCGGGCTCATGGTCACTGCGCTCGGTACCATGGCCACAAACGTGGCGATGGGGGAAGCCGAACCTAAATGGCTTCCGGTCTCGAGCGCTGTCGCCGGGGTTTTCTTTTCGGGAATGAGCGATTCCGGACTCATGTACTCCCACGAATTTTTCTGGTGGTTCCATGTCCTTATCGTCCTCGGGTTCCTGAACTACCTCCCGTATTCGAAACACAGCCATGTATTCACTGCTATTCCGAACGTCTTTTTTCAAGATCTCGAGCCCAGGGGTGCGCTCAAGCCTATAGATTTCGAAAACACTCCTGAGGACGTCGACCACTTCGGAGCGGGCAAAATACAGGATTTCACGTGGAAAGACATACTTGATGCATATACGTGCACCGAATGCGGAAGGTGTACTGACAACTGTCCCGCATGGCATACGGAAAAGCCCCTCTCGCCGAGGGAGATAGTGGTGAAGCTCAGGCACTACGCTTCGAGCGAAGGGAAAGCCCTATTGAACGGCAAATCCTCAAACGGCAGGGAGGCCGCGACCATCCCGGGACCCGAGTGGATAACCGAAGAGGAGCTCTGGGCCTGCACGAGCTGCAACGCCTGTGTGGAGCAGTGCCCTCTATTTATAGACCAGATGGGTAAGATCATGGAAATGAGGCGCTTCCTCACGCTCGAGGGAAGGCTGACGGGTTCGGCGGCCAAGACCTTGCAGAAGCTCCAGACCCAGGGGAACCCGTGGGGATTCAGCGAAGGCGACCGCGCAAAATGGATTTCGGGTTATGAGGGCGTGAAAGTAATAGGCGTGAACGGGGTCGAGGACGCGTCCGCTTTAGATTATATCTACTGGATGGGGTGTTACGGGGGGTATGACCCCAGGGGGCAGAAGATCGCCCAATCAATAGTAAGTCTGTTGGCCCAGGCGGGGGTCAGTTTTGCGGTGCTTGGGCCCATGGAAAGGTGCACCGGAGACCCGGCGAGGAGGCTCGGCGAGGAGGCCCTGTATCAGGTGCTCGCCACCCAGAACATCGAAACCCTGAACGGGCTCAAGGTGAAAAAGGTCATTGCCAATTGCCCTCATTGTTTTAACACGATAAAAAACGAATACCCTCAGTTCGGCGGCAATTACGAGGTCATACACCATACTCAGCTGCTGAACGATCTCGTGAAGCAGGGGAGATTAAAGCCGACGAAAGAGATAAATCAGGGAGTCGCCTACCATGACCCCTGCTATTTGGGCAGGTACAACAGGGTATTCGACGAGCCCAGGGAACTGCTGCAGTCCATACCCGGCCTCAGGCTTATCGAGCTCGACAGGAGACGCGAGAAGAGTTTCTGCTGCGGGGCGGGCGGGGGGAAGATATGGATGGAGGAAGACGCCCCGAGGGTGAACTGGAACAGGTTCGAGGAAGTCGAATCCAAAAACCCCGATACCTTGGCTGTCGCGTGTTACTTCTGCGATACGATGTTCGAAGACGCCTCTAAGCATGCCGGCAACGATAAAATGGAGATCAAGGATATATCCGTGATACTGAGGGAGTCCGTCGAGGCTGAGAACAAGTCTTGAGATGTTTGAGGGGCTCCTAATCAGGAGATAGTCGGTGCTAACAAATAAATAAATATTTATAAGTCAAATCCAGGGACGCATGTCTGAAATTTCTCTCAATCTGTCCCGATCTCTTTGTAAGTTCATTCAATATAGTTAAGATTGATAGTCATGGACCGAATCTCGTGCCTATTCCTCGACTCGGGCGGCGGGTGGTCCGGAAAGCATGAAAAAACGGGTGCCTTCATGCGTTTCGGACAGCCAAGGGGGACATTTTGCGCCGAAGGCGGAATTGCAACTATTAATACGGCTTCGGGCAAAGTGCAAACGAAGCGTGACCCGTTAACGATTCTCGAAGGATTCCTGAGCGAAGGCTACATTGCTGCGGGATATATAGGATACGAATACTCGACATATACTGAATCGGCTTTTACCCCTGCACGAGTTAAAGAAGGCGACAGATACCCGGATCTGAAATTTCATCTCTACCGTGAAGGCGATATGGTCAGGGGAAATACCGCCGATTTCAGACTCCAAGCCGAAAGCGAGATGACCGGGACAACCGACGTCCCGGATGCCCCCAATCGCAGCTTAAGCACACCTGTGTCCAATATGAGCAGAGACGAATATATCAATATGGTCGAGGCGGCAAAAAGATACATCAAGGACGGGGATATATATCAGATCAACCTTTCTCAGCGCTTTACTGTAGGTTCCAGGTTATCTCCGATCGAATGCTTCTTACGGATGTTTCACGTGCAACAAGTGCCCTTCGGCTGTTATATCGATTTCGGGGATTTCCAGTTATGCAGCGGATCGATGGAGCTATTCCTGAGAAGGAGCGGCGGGGTATTGACTACGGGACCGATCAAGGGAACGTCGGAAAGGGGTTTGAATCCTGAGTCCGATACTATAAAAAAGGCGAGACTCGTCAGCAGTGAGAAGGAGAGGGCGGAAAATCTGATGATTGTGGATCTGATGAGAAACGACCTTTCCAGGGTATGCAGGGCGGGTTCGGTAAAGGTCACCAGGCTCTTTGATGTGGAATCGTACGCGACCCTCCACCAGCTTGTATCCGAGGTAGAGGGCAAACTGGCAAACGGTATCGGGGTTAGCGGGATAGTTAAGAATATATTTCCTCCGGGTTCAGTTACGGGCGCTCCTAAAAGAAGGGTCCTCCAGATAATCGACGGCCTGGAGCCCCACCGGAGGGGTCCTTACTGCGGGGCGGCGGGTGTATTCTTTCCGGACGGCGACTTTACCCTGAGCGTTGGTATCAGACTGCTTATAACGGACCCGGGGAAGGCAACGTTCTGGGTAGGGGGAGGGATCGTATGGGATTCTGATCCGGTGAGGGAATATGAGGAAACGCTGTTAAAATCCATGGCTATAAAGAAAGCGCTCGGACTATACGAGTAACAACAATCTAAACCAAAAGGCAAACAAGGGAAATAGTTGAATTGGAACAGGTATATATAAACGGCGAGAGGGCCGATTCCGGGATTCCGCTGAGGGCCTTATTCTTTGGGGAAGGGCTTTTTGAGACATTTCGATATAAATCCCGGATGCCGATATTTTTCGACAGGCATTATGACCGCATGGAGCGGGGCGCCCGGCTTCTCAGAATACCGTTTGTGGGGAGGGATGATCTCGCCGGTATTGTGAAAAGCGTGGTAACGAATTCCGGGATTTCCGACGCATACGTGAAGATATGTCTCCTCTCGGGCGGGGCCCTGAAATACTATGACGATGCGTCGAGAGGGGATGTAGCGATTGTTGTAAGGGATTATGAATCACGGACGGGGCCGGCAAGGGTGTGTATTAACGAATTCAGGAGGATCTCCGACTCGCCTGTACATGGTGTTAAGTCCTTGAATTACCTTGAGAATATAATTGCCCGGAGAGAAGCCCGACTGAATGGCCATGACGAAGCGATCTTTCTTAACGAGAGGGGGGAGATCGCCGAAGGCACTGCAAGCAATATCTTTTGGGTCAGGAAAGATACCCTTTACACCCCGTCCGTTGAGTGCGGTATTCTGCCGGGCATCATCAGGGAAATGCTGATAGATTGTGTCGATGCCCTCGGCCTCGGGGTGGAGGAGGGCGGGTATTATCCCGAATCCGTTATCGGCTCTCGATTCGCCTTTCTGACTAATTCGCTTTCGGGGCCCGTGCTCATTTCTCGGCTGGGCAATGCCGAATTTCCGCTCGATGACGGGCTCTATGAAACTATAAAAAAACTGCTGCTTACAGGGCTCGGATGGGTATGAATTCCAGCCTGACAACGGAGAATCAATGCTGCGATTTCTCAACTTCCTGAAAAATAAAGGAAAATTAAAAAATCGTGGAAGAATTGTGGACAAAAGTTGGAGACACGGCGGCAATAAAAGCGTAACAGCCTGTCATTGCACAATAAACCTTCTTAATGTGCCCTTAATAAATGTGAAGATTTTTATCCACAATTGTGGATGTTTCACGTGAAACATTCCATAACACCCTATTTCCCAATGCAAAATTTGCTGAATATCCTGCCAAGGATCTCTTCGGTTGTGACCTCGCCCGTTATTTCGCCCAGGGAGTCCAGGGCGGCCCTGAGCTCGATGGCAAGGAACTCCGGCGAATCCCCGTTTTTCAGCAGTTTAAGGAAAGAGGTCAGTCCGCTCGCAGCCTTTTCGAGGGCGAGTTTATGCCTGAGCTCGGTCAGAATGATCTCGCTGCCGTCCCTATGGGCATTCCCGCCGGTGAGCAGCCTGCTGATTGAATCCTTCAGCTCTTCTATCCCGGTGCCCAGCCTGGCCGAGGTATGAACGATACTGTCCGGATGGATGACAGAGGGCAGGGCCTCCGGTGTCAATTTGATGCCTCTATCGGACTTGTTGAGTATGAAGATGGCTCTCCTGCCGGCTGCCCCTTGTAGTACTTCCGTGTCGTCGCTGTCGAGCGCCTCGCTCCCGTCTAGCACTACGAGCAGAAGCTCCGCCTCTTCCGCCTTTTTCTTAGCGAGTCTGACCCCTTCATGCTCGATCTCGTCATAGGTCTTTCTGATTCCCGCAGTGTCGATCAGTACCAATGGTATCCCTCTCACATCTATGCTCTCTTCAATGAAATCCCTTGTTGTGCCGGGCAGCGGGCTCACTATAGCCCTTTCCTTCATCAAAAGCATATTCAAGAGGCTCGATTTCCCTACGTTCGGCTTACCTAGTATGGCGGTCTTGACGCCGTGCTTGAGAGTGCGTCCTTCCTCGTACGTTTCATGCAGTGTGTGTATGCCAGATCTGAGGCTGTTTATCCGATTGACCATGCCATCCTTGGCGATCGGGTCAATTTCATCTTCGGGAAAGTCCACCTGTGCCTCTATTTCGGCCAATATGTCGAGTGTTTGTTCCTTGAATACGCCTATCCTCTGCGAGAGGACCCCTTCGAGCTGGAGCTCCGCCTGTTTCAGGCCCTCTTCCGTGCGGGCATTGATAATGTCGGAAACGGCCTCGGCCTGCGGGAGGTCCATTTTGCCGTTTAAAAATGCCCTGAGTGAGAATTCCCCCGGGTTTGCCGGCCTTATCCCCAGGCTGAATAGTATCTCGAGTATTCTTTTCGGAACCAGGTGTCCGCCATGTGAATGAATTTCGACGACGTCCTCACCGGTGTATGAATTGGGGGACCTCATTAGTACGCATAGAACCTCGTCTGCGATGTCGTGAGTTGAGGGATTAACTATGTGTCCGTGATACAGGCGGTGCGGCTCCAGCACCCTCCCTCTGATGTTTCCCCGTCCGGGTCTGAAAATGAGCTCCGGTATCTCGGAGGATTTTGGCCCGCTGATCCTGATGATGGCTATGCTGCCGCTGCCGGGCGGTGTGGCGATAGCCGCGATTGTGTCTTCGTTCGTTATTAAATACCGGTTCATCAGGTGGATAAGGTAACATAATAGCCCCGGAGGTGCTATTATGAATAATTTGTCTTTTGATGCCGGTTGCTTAGATTTGACGGGATGTGTCTAAATCCGTTCATGCCAGGGGAGCTGAAGGCGGTCTCCTCAGCCCTCCCGCACGGGATGGGTCTCCGGTTTGAGAAATTAACCAGGCGGTCTCTTTATTTAGCGGCCTTGGCCTTACTTTTTTCATTCATACCCGCGAGGGTGTCCATAGCAATGCTCGTATAGGCGAAACAGGCGCCTGCCGACATGACCATGCCGACATTTATGGCTTCGGCCATTTGTTCTTTCGTGATACCGGCGCTCCTCGCGTCCTTTACGCAGCCCCTGATGCAGTATGGGCACTTCGTCATGTGCCCGCAGGCAAGCCCGATAAGCCCTCGCTTGAAGTCTTTACTCAGCGCTCCCTCCGCGAATACCTTCTTTGTGAACTCCTTAAAGGCTTCGGAGTTGTCTCCGCTGCATTTGCTGAATTCGTTTATCTCTTTGGTTATATCCTTTTTGAAGAAGTGTCCTTCAGTGAGGGGGATATTATGCTCGAGGGCGTCATGGGCCTCAAACGCAATGCTCGAGTAGGCATAGGCCCCCCCCATGGCGAATCTGAATGCAACATAGATCGCCTCTATAATTTCCTGGTCCGAGGCCCCAAGGTTTTTAGATAGCCTGACCCTCGATCTTATACAGTAAGGGCACCGCGTAATATGAGCTCCGGCGACGGCTATCAGCTGTTTCTCTTTCTGGGAAAGGGCGCCGTCCTCGAATACCCCGTTGTGCAGGTTCATCCAAGCCCCGTGGAGGTCCGGATTTAATTCTTTGAAGAGCGCCATATCGCTCGATATATCACTTTTGAATAAGTATTCCGACATATAATACCTCCCTCGAATTTAATCAGGCAGCCTTTAAAAGCCTCATTATAGTCTCGCTCCCCGAAGAAAGCGGTTCTAATGACCTGTGTGTTTTAACCATCATTATCGCCCCTTCCAGGTGTGAAAGTATTAACTGGGCGACTACTCCCGGGGGAAGGTCTCCGCGAAAATCCCCTGAGTTCATGCCCTCGTTTATGCATTCTTCGATGATCTTCTCCCAGGAGTTAAAAAACGCCGAAAGCTTTTCCCTGAAATTTTCGTTTGATCCGCTCATTTCGATTGCCATATTTCCGAAGGGGCATCCCCTCGGATTCTCCAGGTTTATGTGAAATGTCTTGACTGAATTGTAGAATTCGACAAGCCTCCCGGACGGGCTGAGGGATTTGTTGCCGAGCGTTTTTATCAAAACGTCAGATTCGTAAATGGTTATGAATCTTTGGAGTATTATCAGGCCTAATTCTTCTTTGCTCTTGAAGTGATAGTAGAAATTGCTTTTTGTTACACCGCTCTTTTTGAGTATCTCGTCGACCGATGTCTGCTGAAAGCCGTATTCGTGGAAGAGCTCTTTCGCGCTTGCGAGTATTCTTTCTTTGCTTTTATTCAAACTTGCTTTCCCCCACCCATTGTTTAGTACTGACTGGACAGTCCTAATAATATATTCTATTGATGTCCATGTCAAGAGGTTATTTAGTCAGGAATCGATAACCCTCTTTGATCAGTGGATGGAATAAACCAGGATCAGGTTCAATTAAAGTCAGGTTGGAGGGTATCCGGATATTTAAACTACACCGAAGCTTAATTTTAATGGTGATTCAGGGTAGAAGCCCTGACCGGTTACATCCAGGTTCTTCGCCTGCAGGAGCACTTTGAAGCTGCTTCCCATGGAACCGGGAAGGAATAGGTTCTTTATGGCCGCGTTTCTGCCGCGCGCTTCGCGGCCCGATGAGCCGTCCCGCCCGGATGGACTTGTCATTATATCGAGCACGCCCCAGTCGATTAGGAACTGACCCTGCGTCGTATATTTACTAGTTTCCAGTCCCAGGGATTCGCCGGCCCTTATCAGGTTGCTGAAATCGACATGGGCCGTGATGTCCTGCCTGCCGATGTTGATGTATGGGTCCTCGCCGATCGTATGCTTATACATGCACTTGTATGTGCCCTTCATCCTTTCAGGGCTGTATAGCTCTCGTGCAAGGAACCCATAGTCTATTGTCAGTACAAAGCCCTTTCCAAGCCCCTTCTGCGCCTCTCCGAGCCATCTGCCGGCGTTTAGATTTACTTCGGCCTCCTGGCCCTCGCGAAACATAATCTCATAGCCGTTAAAGTATTCGCCGAGCCCCGATGTGCTCGGCTCGCCGGTGATTTCTTCGAATTCACCCTCCCTGAGTGTAACGAAAACCTCTTTCATAGCGCCTTTCTGGAATCTAACCCTATGGAAGGGAAGAGCGTCCACGAGCTCGTTCGATAAAATAATCCCGACGGCTCCTCCCGGGCCTGTTTCGGATAGAGAGGACGCATATTTGATCTTTGCCCCGTGCTTGTCGAGCGCCTTGTCCGCCGCATCATGTCCCCGTCCCCCTTTTTCTATTAGCATGTATTCCGTCATCTCGTAACAATCCGGGTGATTCCGCGCGAGCGAATCGAGTATGTCGGCAGCGAGTGTCCCCGTCCCCCCGCCGAACTCGATAACGCGGAGAAGGGGCTCGTTTATCAGGCTCCTGGATTTCGCGATAAACCCTGCCAGCACCTCGCCGAAAGCGGGATCCACGCTTGGACTCGTGTAATAGTCCCCGCGCTTCCCGATCCCCGACTCACCGGACGTATAGTATCCGAGCCCGGGGTGGTAAAGCGCCTCCTCCATGTATTCGGAAAAAGTCAGCCTGCCTTTTTTTTCAATCTCCGATTTTATTATTTCGGCTAAAGGGTTCATTTCCATGTTGCAAATCTGTGGAGTAAATTATATCGGTAATAATTGTATCACACCTGTCTCACCCAAAGGTGGACCGGCTTCGGATGGAGATATATGGTCTGGGTTATTAAAACCGTTAAGATACTCGCCTTCGTAATTCTGGTAGTTACCTTTCTCCCGATATCGTTCTGCGTCGACCTGATCGTAGGCGACAAAATGGCAAAGCTCAGGTATTTCTCACGCATATCGTCCTTATATCTCCGGGCCGCGCTCATGGTGCTCGGCGTAAAGGTCGGACTGAGAAATATCAACAAGCTCGTGAGAGGTAAGGAGAATTACCTCGTGATCTCGAACCACCTTTCTTATCTGGACATCTTCGTGATTTTCTCCACCGTCCCCGCGGTGTTCATTGCCAACTCCGAGCTCGAGGATACATTCCTTCTGGGAACCATCATCAAGTACTCGGGAGGAGTCTTCGTAGAGAGGCGGAACAGGTCGCGCCTCCTGCAAGATATGCAGCATATAAAGAATATACTAAATATGGGGTTCAATGTCGTCCTCTTCCCGGAAGGGACGACGTCGGACGGCGGGGAGGTCAAGCCCTTCAAAACCTCCTTTCTCGATGCACAGGCGGGGAGCGGCGTAAGTGTCCTGCCCCTCTGTGTCAGGTACAGAAAGATAAACGGAGAGGATATAGACGCCCGGAACGGCCGGCTGGTTTATTTTTACGGCGATATTACATTCTACGAGCATTTTTTCAGGCTCCTCAGCCTGAGATCGATAAGCGTCGATCTTACGGAGCTTGAGGTAATACCGCCCGGCTATGCGAGAAAGGAATCGGCTAAAATCGCGTTTGAAAGAATAAGCGGGGCATATAAAGGCATGTAAGTCAGGAACCGCGGACTCAAAGTCCCCGGGGCTCCGGTGTGTCTATATTATCCGCCGCCTGACCGGGAGCCCGGCCGGCTCCTTCTTGCTCTAATACGATAGGTTAGTTATGATAGAAAATCCCAAAAGGGGAGAAACAAAGGAGAATTTTATATGGATTTGAAGTGGGCGAAGAGAATAGCGGACCTTCCGCCATATCTGTTCGCAGAAATTGACGCAAAGAAAAACGAGATGAGGGCGAAGGGGGTGGATATAATAGACCTGAGCGTCGGCGACCCCGATATACCCACGCCCCGGCGCATCGTCGAGGCGTTAAAGGCAGCAGCCGAAGACCCGCAAAACCACAGATACCCCTCCTATGAGGGCATGCTCTCGTTCAGGGAGGCGGTCGCCGGTTGGTATAAGGAGCGGTTTGGTGTGGTGCTCGACCCCAAGACCGAGGTCGTGACCCTCATCGGCTCCAAGGAAGGAATAGCGCACACTCCTCTTGCCTTCCTCGACCCCGGGGATATCGGTCTCTATACCGACCCGGGATACCCCGTTTACCCGACATCGATAAGCTTCGCGGGCGGGGTTCCGTTTGCGGTCCCGCTTCTCAAGGAGAACGGATTTCTCCCCGATCTCGGCTCTATTCCGGAGGATATTGCAAAGAAAGCCAGGATAATGTTCGTGAACTATCCGAACAATCCGACAGGGGCAGTCGCGGGCGGGGACTTTTACGAGGAGCTTGTGGATTTTGCCGTCAAATATAATATCCTTATATGTCACGACGCCGCCTATACCGAGATGGCGTATGAAGGGTATAAGCCGTCCAGTTTCCTCCAGTTCGACGGCGCCAAGGAAGTCGGGATCGAGTTCCATTCCCTGTCAAAGACGTTTAACATGACGGGATGGAGGATTGGTTTTGCGGTTGGCAACAAGAAGGCGATCGGGGGGCTCGGGAAGATTAAGACGAACATAGATTCGGGCGCTTTTCAGGCGGTTCAGGTCGCCGGCATAGAAGCATTGAAAAATTATAACATCGGCCTCGAGGATAGAATAAAGATATTCCAGGAGCGAAGGGATATTTTTTGCAGGGGTCTCGACGAGGTAGGTTTAAGCTACAATAAACCTATGGCCACTTTTTACGTATGGTTTGAAGTCCCCGAGGGGTTGTCGTCCAAGGATTTCTCTGCGAAGCTTTTATCCGAAACCGGAATTGTCGTAACCCCCGGTACAGGATTCGGAAAATACGGCGAAGGCTATGCGCGTGTTTCCACCACGTTCAATACAGACAGAATAATTCAGGCTGTGGACAGGCTCAAAGAGGCAAAGTTCTGATCCTATCCGGAAGGAAAAGGCAGCGGGAAATGAGAAGTGGAATATTTTATTTTAGCTTCTAAGATAATTGTAACAGTCTTATATGCCGCAACGCTGATGCTTCTGTGCATATTCGGTATGCACCGGTATTACCTTTCATACCTGTATAAGAAGAATAAACATAAGAAGCCCGTCCCCGGTTCCAGGTACAAGAAACTTCCGGTCGTTACGATACAGCTCCCTATATATAATGAGATGTATGTGGTCGAGAGGCTCATTTCCTCGGTCTGTAAAATCGACTACCCGAGGGAGCTGCTCGAGATTCAGGTGCTCGACGACTCGACCGATAAGACCGTGGAGATCGCGAGCAGGTGCGTGAATCGATTTAAAGAGTCGGGGATCGATATTGTATATCTACATAGGGAGAACCGGGAGGGCTATAAGGCGGGAGCGCTGAGGGAAGGGCTCAAAAGGGCCAAGGGCGAGCTCCTTGCGGTATTCGATGCGGATTTCATCCCCCCGCGCGAATTTCTCAGGAATACGGTGGATTTTTTCTCCGATCCCGGAATAGGCATGGTCCAGGTAAGGTGGGGGCATTTGAATCTTGATTATTCCACTCTGACGAAGGCCCAGGCGATACTCCTCGACGGGCATTTTATGATAGAGCAGACTGCGAGGTATAACGGCGGGATGTTCTTTAACTTTAACGGCACCGCGGGCGTCCTGAGGAAGGAATGCATAGAGTCCTCGGGCGGGTGGCAGCACGATACGCTTACGGAGGACCTCGATCTCAGTTACAGGGCCCAGCTCGCGGGATGGAAACTGGTCTACCTCCGGGATATGGTCGCCGACGCGGAGCTCCCCGTGGACATGAATGCCTTTAAATCACAGCAGCACAGGTGGGCGAAGGGAGGGGTTCAAACCGCAATCAAAATTCTCCCCGAACTTTTCAGAAGGAAAGACCTTTCGTTCAAGATCAAGTCTGAAGCCTTCTTCCATCTTTTCGGCAATATTTCGTATTTACTCCTGCTCGTTCTCTTCCTGCTGATGTTCCCGATGGGCTTTTTCTGGAGTGAGGTCGGCTGGGACAGCGGCATTTTGGTGAATGTCTTCGCGATCACGGCGGGCACGCTCAGCTTCGTGCTTTTCTATATAATCACCGTGAGAGAGGTTCACGGAAAAAATTGGCTCGCCTATCTGAAGTATGTGCCTCTGGCGATATCGATAGGTGCGGGTATGGCGGTCAATAATTCCAAGGCGGTGCTGGAAGCGCTTTTGGGTAAGAACTCCGAATTCAGGCGTACTCCGAAATTCGCCGTTACCTCGAAGAACGACAACTGGCGCTCGAGGAGCTATGTAGCCTCGAAAGAAGCGACGGCAATCATAGAAATCGCTTTCGGCGTGATGTTTTTTCTACAGACCCTCGTCGCCATATATATGGGGTACCTGGGCTGGGTTCCGTTCCTCCTGCTCATCCAGTTCGGATTTTTGTATACCGGGCTTCTCTCGATCTTTCACGGTACAGGCAAAAAGGGCGCGGCTTCACACATAAATCCGATCATCCCCGAGCCCGCGCTTCAGAGAGAGAAGGATTTTTAATGCAGCCGTTCGATGCGTGAGGGCGGGCGGCCTCATTCCTCCGTCGCCCGTAACGTTGCTCCCGTGGAGAGGGTGTCAAATGCTTCTTCTGTCATTATCAGGGCTAACCAATCAAGTAACTGCCGGACGGCAATGTTGACTTTTAGCAAAATTATAATCCATACTAAATTTCCAAAACGGATGTAATCGGCGGCTCCCCAATGAAGATCTGTACACTTGCAAGCGGCAGTTCCGGGAATTGCCTTTATGTAGAATCGGGAGAGACGAAGATACTCGTCGATGCGGGAATAAGTCTGAGACAAATCGGGCTCAAGTTGAGAAAACTGGATATGGAGCTATCCGACATCGATGCCGTTATAGTCACCCACGAGCATTCCGACCACACGGCTGCCCTCCGGAATATAGGGGTGCCGGTGCACGTCGCCAGAGCCACGGTACATCTATGGTCGAGTAAGGTGAACTCTCTCAGGGAATTCGATACCGATACCTCATTTGTGATAAAGGACCTCTCGATTACACCCTTCTCTGTGCCTCACGATGCTTTGGACCCGGTCGGTTTTTCCATAGAGTCCGGGCAAGGCAAGAAAATAGGAGTCGTAACGGATATAGGCTCGGTTACCGCGCTCGTCAGGGAGAGGCTCAGGGGATCGAACGCTCTCGTAATCGAATTTAACCACGATAACGACATACTGCTCTACAGCCACTATCCCTGGGACTTGAAACAGAGGATCAGGGGACGTTTGGGCCACCTTTCGAACAACCAGGCTTCGGAGCTCCTTTCGGATCTGGTCCATTCCGGCTTGAGGCACGTCGTTCTCGCCCACTTGAGCCAGGTCAACAACAGGCCCGAGGTCGCTTTCGAGTCCGCCTCGAGCGCATTGAGGAGAACGGAAGAGGGGACGGGGGTGCAAATTTCAGTCGCTCCGAGAAAGACATTGGGGGAGGTGCTGGCGATTTGATTCCGAGATATTCGAGACCCGAGATGTCATCCATCTGGACTGACGAGGCTAAGTACGCTAACTGGCTCCGGGTGGAAATCGCCGTATGCGAGGCGTGGGCCAGGTACAGGAAGATACCGAAGAAGGCCGTTGAAACGATCAAAAAGAAGGCCGGTTTCGACGTCGCAAGGATAAATGAGCTCGAAAAAGAACTGAAGCACGACGTTATTTCGTTCCTGACGTCGGTTTCCGAGCATGTGGGCAAGGAGTCGAGGTATATTCATCTCGGTCTGACCTCCTCCGACGTTCTCGATACCGCATTCGCCCTTCAATTAAGGGACGCTGCGGAAATAATCATCAAGGATTTGGAAGCCGTAATTAAAATATTGAAAAAACAGGCCTTTAAATACAAGAAGACGCCAATGATCGGCAGGACGCACGGAATCCATGCGGAGCCAAGGACGCTCGGGCTCGTCTTTGCGCTCTGGTACGACGAAATGAAAAGGAACATTGACCGTATGAAGCGGGCGCGGGATGTAGTCAGCGTGGGCAAGATATCGGGTGCTGTGGGTACTTTCGCGAATGTCCCTCCGGAAATTGAAGAGGACGCCTGCAGGCGCCTCCGTTTAAAGCCTGCGCCGATATCGACACAGATAATACAGCGTGATATACACGCTGAATATTTCCTTACCCTTTCCATCATAGCGTCTTCCATCGAAAAAATAGCTCTCGAAATAAGGCATTTTCAGAGGACGGAGGTGCTTGAGCTCGAAGAGCCGTTTACGGAGGGGCAGAAGGGATCGTCCGCGATGCCGCATAAAAGAAACCCCGTGCTTTCGGAAAATCTGTGCGGGCTTGCCCGGGTCGTGCGCTCCTATTCCATGCCGGCCCTTGAAAACATACCCCTATGGCATGAGCGCGATATCAGCCACTCCTCCGTTGAGCGTGTGATCGGCCCTGACAGCACGATTCTCCTCGACTTCATGCTCGCAAGGCTTGCTTACCTGTTAGAAGGCCTACAGGTGTATCCGGAAAATATGGAAAAAAATATATGGCTCACCCGCGGACTGGTGTTCTCACAGAAGGTGCTGCTGAAGCTGGTTGGAAAAGGCATGTCGAGAGAGGACGCCTACAAGCTGGTTCAGGGCAACGCAATGAAGACATGGAAGGGGAAGAGTGATTTCCTCGGGCTGCTGCTTAGCGACCGGGAGGTATCCGGCTTGTTAACTAAAGAGGAAATTACTGAATGTTTTGATGTGACTGCTGATCTCAAGAATGTCGACAGGATATTCGAAAGGGTGTTTTCATAAATTAAAATTGAATGTTTCTGGATACTAGCGCGCACTTTCGGCTAGTGGAGATTATGTTGCTTTCTCAACATTCAGTGGTATAGTTTTAGCTAACCAAACCAAAGGAGGCATGTATGAAGTTTAAATTTTTGACTTCGGCACTACTTACAATCGCATTCATAATTGTAGGAAGCCAGGCGTTCGGGCAGCAAATATCAAAGGAAGAAAACGCGCGACTCCAGACGTTCTTCAAGAAAAATTTCGGTGCGAACATGGCGCCCGATACGGTAATAGAGATTAAAGGGGTCGAGGATAGTTCCATAAAGGGACTTAAGAATGGTACGTTCGTTATAAATACCACCCAGGGTTCACAGGAAGTCGGTTTTGTGATGAGCCAGGACGGAAAATATTTGCTGATGGGCAACATGGTGGATACGACCGGTTTTAAAGTAACGGCTATCAAGAACATTAAGCAGGGTTCGATACCGATCCCAAGGGGCGAATTCCCTGTGCTGATGACGACCGACGGAAAGTTTCTGATTATCAATAGCGAGATCATGGACGTCTCGAAGTTCAAGGATTCGAAGCTTGCCGGGTTTAAAGAGGGTTCGTTTAACATGGGAGGCCGTCAGACTGTACCTGTCTTTATCAGCGGCAACGGTAAGTTTCTGGTCCTGGGTACGGAGATATACGACACGACCGTCGATCCGCAGAAAGAGATAATGGAAAAGATATCGCTGAAAGGTGTGCCTACAAAGGGGGCTGATAATGCCAAGGTAGTCATAGTGGAATATTCCGACTTTCAGTGCCCTTTCTGCAAGAGGGGAAAGGACATGCTCCCCCAGATATTAAAGGAATATGACGGCAAGGTTAAGATAGCCTTTAAACAGCTGCCTCTCAAGAATCACAACTGGGCGATGCCCGCCGCTATCGCTACCGTGTGCGCTTATGAACAGGGCAACGATAAATTCTGGGCTTTGCATGACAAGCTCTTCGATAGCCAGAAGGATATCACGCTCGAGAACTCGAAGGAGAAATTCAATCAGTATGCGAAAGAGGTTGGGCTTGATACGAAGAAATTCGATACATGTCTCAATTCAAAAGAAGTAAAAGCGAAAGTCGAGAGTCAGATGCAGGAAGCTACCGAAATAGGCGTACAATCCACGCCGACTTTCGTCGTTAACGGTATGATCGTTCCGGGCGCTAATCCGGAGGGTCTTAAGTCCGCTATAGAAATTCAACTTTCGGAAGGTTCCTAATACTGTACGTAATAGGTCCGACTGCGCCCTATCCCGGTTCGAGGTGTAAAATCAGCGTAAATAGTCTGATTGATCGGGTTAGGGCGCATTTTTTTTGTGCGTAATATAAACTATCTTCCATAATATATTCTGTTCCTGACACCGATGAAATGCCCGTCGTGCGGATACAACAGTTTTGATCATCTCGAACACTGTAAAAAATGCGGATACCCGCTCTATGAGGCCGCGCCGCCTCCCGCGCCGGAGCCCGAAAAAAAGGCCCGGAAAAAATCCCGCGGCCGGCCGGGAAACGACTCAGGCGAACTGTTCCTGGACATACCAATCCGGGAGGTGAATGCTGAATCAAGCGCGGAATCCGGCAGGCCGGTGGGTTCCCGGCATAAACGGACATCTGCCCGCGCCGATGATTTACCCCGTGAATCTTATGAGCTGTTCCCTGTCTCTAAAGAAGTTGATACAGCGGGATATGGGGAAGGCGAGCCGGAAGGCCTGCCCCGTAAAGCTCCGGGCGCTGTACCGGTCCAGGAAGAGGATCCCCCGGATTCGCGCCCGGACCCGTTTGCCCTTGTCAATCCGGACGAGGCGCTTTACGAACAGGGTTCGGAAATGGTATCCGGATATTATAAGCGGGAAGCGGATGTATATAACCTTGCCGGGTTTATCTCCCGCGCTCTTGCCATGATTATAGATATCGCTATCGTCTCCATGATCGCGCTGCTCTCGGTGTTTGCGGGTTTATTTGTTGTCTACGGTTTTAATTTTGGGGCATACGGTTCGGGGAACATAACGCTGCCGCTGTTCCTGATCCTTTTCCTGCTCTCATCCACTTATTTCGTATTTCTCCACGGGTACGGAGGGAAGACAGCGGGGAAGACGTTATTGGGTATAAAATTGATAAACAACGAAGGTGAGGGAGTGGGTCTTTGGGAAGCGTTTGTGAGATGGATCGGGTATTACATTTCGGGAGTTTTTTTATTCGTCGGATTTTTATGGTTTTTAGTCGATTCCGAATGCCAGACCTGGCATGATAAAATCGCCGGCACATACGTCGTAAAAGACTGAGGCAAAGATGCAGCATCTTGATGAATTAAACGTAAGAATATTGGAAAACAGGGAGAAAATAGGATCCTGGGTCAGGGGCAAAGCCGAAAAGGAATTTATTCCGCTCTACTCCTCGGTCGACGTAAGGGTATCCAATCATAAAATCGCTCCCGTCGATACGAATATTTTCCCTGCGGGATTTAATAACCTGTCTCAGCCTTTCAGGGACAGGGCGTCCGTGCTTTTTAAGGACTATTTCCTCCGCAAGTACCCGAAGGTCAGAAACATACTTATCATCCCGGAGCTCCATACGAGAAACTCTTTTTACTGGGAAAATATCTTCGTGCTTAAATCTATCCTTGAAAAAGTGGATTACGAGGTGGAGGTCGGGATAGTGAGCGATGACTTTAACCAGGACGAGGCCAGCTTCCGTTCTCAGAGCGGGGAAGAGGTCTCCGCGTATAAAGTAATGAAAGAAAACCACAGGATATTCACGTCAAAAATGTCTCCCGACCTGCTGCTCATCAATAACGATTTCTCGGAGAAATGCCCCAAAACCCTGAAAGACATTATACAGCCGGTCGAGCCGCCGGTTGAGATAGGCTGGCACACGAGAAGAAAGAGCGTCCATTTCGAGTATTATAATAAGCTCGCCGGGGAGGCCGCCCGGCTCATCGGCATAGACCCCTGGATTATTTCCATCGATACGGTTTCCCTCGAGGGCATCGACTTCGATAATCCCGGGGACAGGGATAAAGCCGCTATGATTGCGGACTCGATGCTGGACGGGTTAAGGAAGGTTCATAGCGAGAAGGGCATACCCCAGGACCCCTATCTATTCATAAAGAGCAACTCCGGGACCTACGGTATGGCGGTCATAAGCGTCTCAAACGGCGATGAGATACGAAGCCTGAACGCAGAGGGCAGGAAGCGGATGAGGGTGAGTAAGGGGGGGAAGCCCGTAAGGGATATCGTGATCCAGGAGGGGATACCGACTGCGCTCAAGTGGGAATCGGGTGCTTCGGCCGAGCCCGTATTCTATCTCATCGAATCCAAAGTGGCCGGGGGCTTTCTGAGAGTGAACAAGGGTAAAGACGACCATGAAAATCTTAACACGAGAGGAATGGAGTTTTCCCCGATGTACGTCGAGGGTAATAAAGCCGGAGACGGCGACAGCAGCGTGATATATTCCCCGGTGCACGAGCTCGTATCGTGTATCGCGAGCATTGCCGCGGGGTACGAGATAGAGGAGATATTGAGGGAAGGGGGCTGCAAGGAGGAAGTGCTCTGATTTAAACCATTCCCCGCGGGCTATTCAGTCTATCTACGGCCGGCCGGTCAGCATCCGTTTGTTTTTGGGGCTGTCCTAGATAACTAGCCCAAATAACGTTTAACCCACTGTTTGAGTTGCTTTAATTGCGAATTGGGATCAGGGTTATTAAATCGCCACTCGCA